>JAZSKF010000196.1:0-5071 GCA_045534715.1 Clostridia bacterium
GAAGGATTATAAATGAAAAAACCGGACATTTTTTAATGTCCGGTTTTAATTTACAAATATTTTTTAACCTTTTACTGCACCAACAGTAATACCTTTAACAAAGTATTTCTGGAAGAATGGGTATGCAATAACAAGAGGCATTGCAACCATCATAGTAAGACCCATTCTAAAACCGTCAGAAGGAAGCTCTTTTTGCATTTCTTCAACTTGCTGAGGTGTCATGAATTGTGTGTTACTTGCCAGATATTCTATGTTTTTCTCTATCTTTTTAAGCACAAGCTGAATCGGCGCCCATGCATCATTTGTTGGCAGATAGAGGTAAGGTGTGTTCCAGTCGTTCCACAAGCTAACTGCTCTGAAAAGTGCAATTGTTGCAAGAACAGGAACTGCCATAGGAATAACAATTTTCCAGAAACACAGGAATTCACCTGCGCCATCAATCTTTGCCGATTCAATAACCGAATCGGGAATTGATGTTCTCATATAAGTTCTTATAATGATAACATTCATTGCTGTACAACAACCCATTATGATAAGAACCAACGGGTTGTCACGCAGTCCGTAAACTGTTGTGTTGATAATGTACGAGGATACCATACCCCCTGAAAACAGTGTGGTAAAATAAGCAAAGAAGCTGAACTGATATCCCCACGGAAAAGATTTTCTTGAAATTGCATAAGCAAACATGGACATTACAATAACAGAAAGGGCTGTGCCCACAACAGTGACAAGAATTGTAACGCCATAAGATTGCCAGATCATATCCCCGTTGGCAAAAATGTATTCATACGCCTTAAGACTGAATACTTTAGGTATAAAATGGTAACCGTCTTTTGCAAGTGAAACCTCTTCAGTAAACGAAATGGACATTGTGAGCCAAAGAGGAATTACACAAAGCAGTGATAAAATAGTTGTAACGAAATAACCTCCGATTTTAACAAAAAGGGGTGCATCCATGGTTATATCGCGTGTCTTTTTCTCTTTTGTTTTAGTGTTAGTAGAAAGCTGCATCTATATATCCTCCTTATTAGAACATTGCGTTTTCCGGCGATACTTTCTTTATAATCGCATTGGATGTAATAACAAGGATGAAACCAACGAGCGATTGGAAGAAACTTGCTGCAGAAGACATTCCAAGACTGCCGCCTGCCATAGTAATACCATTATAAATGTATGTATCGAGTGTCTGTGTTGTAGAATACAATGCTCCGGAGTTTCTTGGAACGTTATAGAACAAGCCAAAGTCACTGTGCAGAATTGAACCAATACCCATAATAACCATGATGATTATGATGGATGTCAGCAGAGGAATTGTTATGTGTTTAACCTGTTGCCACCAAGTAGCTCCGTCAATTTTTGCAGCCTCGTAAAGTTCTGCATCTATACCTCTGATGTTTGAGTAGTATATAATGCTGTTATATCCCACGTTTTTCCAGATTTGGAAAGCCATAAGTATTACGGGCCAGTATTTTGGCTCTGAATACCACTGAATTCGTGCGCCTAAAAGCTGGTTTAAAACACCTCTTTCAGTGTTTAAGAGTGAGTTAGCAAAATATGCTACAACAACCCATGAAAGGAAGTATGGCAATATTGAAACAGTCTGGTTAAATCTGTTAACCTTGTTTGTTCCAAGACTATCATATATAATAGCAAGGAAAATCTCAATTATTTTACAAACGATGAGTGTAAACAACGCATATAAAATTGTGTTTCTTAAAATGGTTGTAAGGTCTCCCGATTTAATCAGGAACTCAAAGTTTTTGAGTCCTGCCCATGGGCTACCCAAAATGCCTTGTGCATAGTTAAAGTTTTTGAATGCAATAACAATACCAAACATCGGTATGTATGCAAACATTATAAAATATACAACTGCGGGTAACGACATCAAAAGAAGTGACCCATTATTTTTAATATCCTTAAAAAATTTCATATAAGCCTCCTAAAGTCTTTTGCCGGCCGGAAAACAAATCGCTATAGTGAGCGTTCCGTCATCAAATAATCCAACAGAAAAAGGGAATGTAAGCGGCTTTGTAAATACTTTTTCTGTTATCAGTTTACGGTGTAACTGCGTCAATACCCCTGGATATTCCAGTTACGAAAGGAGACTTGTTTGCAAAAGTATCCCATATATAAAGTTTAGCTGTTCCATCTGCAACTGAAGCGTCCATAACTGTGCCTATACCAAATTCAAGCTGTGTATTGCCGGAAAGAGTTCTTTCGGTGTTAACCATTTTTCTTATAATGCCATTGCTGTCAAAAAGAACAAGAATAAGAGCAACATTAACTTCGCTTGCAGAGCTGTTATCAAGAGTTAATGTATAGCCTTGCGCAGAACCATCTGCTTCAAATCCTGATGTTTCAGTGTATGAAGTACTGTCGATTCTTACACATTCATATGTGTCGTCTACAATAGAAACCGAACTAGCTGCAAAACCTGTCATTGTTCCAAAAATGCAAAGTGCAGCAAGAATAAGACAAACTATATTTTTAATTTTCATAATTTTCTCTCCTCTCCACAATTACTCAGCAGGAACAACTATAGGTGTTGCTACACCATAGTTGGAAGTTGCAAGTGCAGCAATCTGTTCTTTTTCACCACAAGCATACGCTCTAATCTCGTTGCCGGTTGCAGCCTGTGTTGACAGAGAAAGTGCTTCCTGTGCACCTATTGATGCAAAGTTTGCTTTTACAAAGCTGTAGCTCTGGATGTTTCCACCCGAGTCATATACACCAAAAAAGATGATAGCATTTTCTGCTCTGTCAGTTGTATTTGTTGTAGTCAACTCATACTTTTTAAGTTTGTTTGGAAGTGTCTCTGCAACGGGAGAAATAACTAAATCAAACGTGGGTGCCGAAGGAGTCGTTGCAGTAATTACACGGTTTGCAGAAGCAGGCATTGCAGTTCTTGCAATGTTTCTGATGTTTGTAGGAAGTGTGATTGTCAATCCCTCACTGTATCCTAATGTAATACCGCTTACATCAAGAGTGAGTACACCAACAACCTCTTTGTTTCCATCTACTTCAACAACTCTGTCGCTAACTACACCTGTGAAGTGTGTTCCGCCTGTATAGGTTGTTGTGCCTTTTAAAATTGTTGTGCCGGCAACAAGCGGGTCATTAAGTATGCTTCCAACTGCGCTTTCCGAGCCATAATAGCTTACAGGCTGAGAGAAGATAATTTCAATTTTGTTATCAACAACTTCAGTATTTACTGTTTCTACATAGAAATGTTCAGGGTTTCTTGAAAGCTCATAAACCTTGAAATTGTCAAGCTGTTCTATCTGGCCTCTCATATTACCATAAACAAAAGAATCTACTGAAACCATTTCCGTATGTCTGGTCATATAGACATTTACAAGATGGTTGTAGTTGAATATGCTCCTGTCAGCCAGCCAGGGGTTGGTACCTGAATAAGGTCCAAGAACCATTGCCATAGAAAGTTTTGTTCCCTTAGGATAGTTAAATGCTGCACCGTTGCTTCCAGCATCATCATAACCTCTGTCTGTTGCTGCCGAATTTCCTGTTGCAGCAGAGAATTTAGCAACGGTTGGATCTGAAGTTTGTGCATGCATAAGTGTAAAGGTTTTAGAAGTTTCACTTAAAACCCTAAGTGCACCAGCGTTTGTTGTTCCGGTATAGAACATGCCGGCGTCTGCAACTCTGGTTCTAACAGGCACCTGTCCGTTGTCTCCACGATATTGTACATCAATAGGTGTTACATCAACTGAGAATACAAGGTCTTTAACGTCTGCTACCGATTCTTCATAGGTCCATGAATCGTCAAGTGCAAAAACAAACTGTCCGTCTATTGCATCTGCGTTAAACGCTTTCATTTTTGCTACCTTGTTTCCTGTGCCGTCGTCAACTATCTCCCAGTTGTTATTAAGAATACGGTAGAATCTGTTATAGTTCTTATTGCCAAGTGTAAGGCCTTTTGTTGTTCTGAACGCTGCTACGCCGCCAGTAAGTTTTGCAGATGCAAATCCGTCCATATTGGTAGCGTTAGCCTGATATGCTGCTATATTAGCATAACTTTCAAAATCTTCATAGTCGATGACTAATGTAGGTCTTGTCATTGGTGCCGCCATTACAGTCATGCCAAGCATAAGAGCAATGCAAATAATAATGGCAAAAGGTTTAGTAATTTTCGTCATAAACGAATCCTCCTATTACAATATTTGTAATGTTTTTGTTCTCTTTCCTCTTTCGAGGCGGCGGGCACAGACATGAGCGCCCGCCATTTAAATAAAGAGGAGTTTTATCTTTTTCAGGCACACTCTTGCACCTGCGAATAAATCAAATTATTTTCTAATGATATATACTTCTAAAGGTTTGTTGTATGTTCTTCTGAGAAGCACGTTGTCCCCAAGCTGAATGTCTGCAACTGTAGCTGTTTCCATCTTGCCTGTTTCTGTGTGGATAATTGCTACTCCGCCTTCAACAGAAACGTTACCTCCAAAGTATATGCCGTAAACCGGTCTGTCAATTTTTTCGTAGCCATAACCACTAAGTGTTGGGTTGTCAACCGTTCTCATAAGAGCACCATCTTCTCCAAATGTCCTTGTTACCTGACCGTAAGCATAGTAGAGAACTTGTGTTTTCGCACCAAGCGTGTCATCACCAACCAAAGTGCCATATGCGGGAGTATCAAAATTTGCAAAGAAATCAATATCTGCTATAACTCTGAGTCTGTCAATTTCTCCGGCATCATTGGTTCTAAACTCAATGAGGTCTCCGACTTCAAGCTGGTTCATATAATCAGGAAGTCTGCCCGGGACACCAAGTACATGACCTGTAGGTCTTGTGAACTTCTGCGGATCAATAGATGTTGCCGGATCGGCTATAATATATTTTTTCTCCTGAATACCTTTATCAGGTGTTGCAACCTGACCGATAATCTGAAGTTTTTCGACAGCTTCCTCTTCGTCGTAAACTGTCTGAATATCTGTTATAAGAAATGCACGGGATTTTTCGTTATATTCTGTGCCTATAGAAGGTGCTGCTTCTTCGTCCTTTCTTAAAATTATTATCTTCGGTGTCAGGCTTTCTGTATTGTCGTACAGTTCAAGAG
>JAZSKF010000127.1:0-4007 GCA_045534715.1 Clostridia bacterium
TCGGGAAAAGCAAAGGAATAAACAGGAGTCTTAACACTGTTTGAAAACAAAAGTGCAGAAATCTTTTCGCCGATACCACCGCAGATAACACCGTTTTCCATTGTGACTATAAGATTTTTACCAACTGTATTTGCCAAAATGAGTTTTGTGTCAAGCGGTTTAATAAACCGGAGGTCAACTACCATTGCTGAAATGCGGCTTTGGCGCAAAATTTCGCGTGTGTGAACTGCCGACTGGACCATGTCTCCGGCGGCAAAAATAAGAACATCTCCGCCGGGAACAAGTATTTCGCCCATACCATAACTGATGGGATTGGTGTGGTCAGGAATAATTGGAGCAGGAGATTTTGGGTAACGTATAGCAATGGGACCGTTATGGACATTTATTGCATAATCGAGCATCTTTTCAAGCTCGGAAAAATCGGATGGTGCAAGGATTGTCATGTTTGGCATATGAGACAAGAAAGCGATATCATAAAGTCCGTGATGAGTATCGCCGTCTTCTCCCACAATCCCCGCACGGTCAATGCAAAAAACAACATGCAGGTTTTGCAGACAAATGTCGTGTAATATCTGGTCGTAAGCACGTTGCAAGAAAGTTGAATATACAGCAAAAACGGGGACATAACCGGAAACTGCCATGCCACCAGCAAGTGTAACAGCGTGTTCTTCTGCTATGCCGACATCAAAGAAACGGTCGGGAAAACTTTCTGCAAACTGTGAAAGACCTGTTCCCGACGACATCGCGGCTGTGATAGCAGTGATTTTATTATTTTTATATGCAAGCTGTGTAAGACAATCACCCATAACAGAAGAAAAGCTTTTTTTGGAAGGCGGGCACACTCCACTTTTAACATCAAACCCTGATGTACCATGATACAAAGAAGGGTTGTTTTCTGCAGGCAGGTATCCTTTGCCCTTTTTTGTGTTAACATGGATAATGCAATTATCGTCAATATTTTTGACTCTGTTTAAAATTTTAATCATCTGCCCAAGATTGTTGCCGTCAAACGGACCAAAATATCTGAACCCCAACGCCTCAAACATATTGTTGTGTACCAACAGATTTTTGATGCCATTTTTAATTCTTGATAAAACTGAAAAAATACCGGGATGGTTTTTGAGTGTTTCACGAAGAGCATTTTTAAATTTGTTATAAACACTTCCGCTTCGGATGTTGCTGAGATGAGCAGAAACTGCTCCTACATTTTTTGAAATGGACATTTCATTGTCGTTTACAATCATGATAAGCTTGTTTTTGGAAGCGCCTGCATCTGCCATTGCTTCATAAAGCATACCACCGGTGAGAGCACCGTCGCCAACAAGCGAAACAACATGATAATATTCGTCCGACAGTGTAGCAGCACGGGCAACACCAAGCGCAGCTGAAAGAGAAGTGCTGCTGTGACCGGTGTTAAACACATCGTGAACGCTCTCACTGCGTTTTGGAAAACCGGAAATGCCGCCGTAGCTTCTTAGAGAAGAAAATTCATCTCTTCGGCCGGTTATAAGCTTATGAACATAAGCCTGATGTCCAACGTCAAAAATAAATTTATCTCTGGGACTGTTAAAAACATAGTGCATTGCACATATTATTTCTACAGTGCCGAGATTTGAAGACAGATGACCTCCTGTTTCAGAAACAGTATTTGTGATAAACTCACGTGCTTCGGCTGCATATTGCTTTAACTGAGCAGGGGTTAATTTTTTCAAATCTTTAGGACAGTTAACGTCAAAAATCAGCTCCATAACGGCCTCCAGAAAATAAGTTTTTATACTTTAAGTATTATATAATAGTAAATAAAAAAAGTCAATATTGACATAAAATCCATATTAGGATAAAATATAACTAAAACGATTAAGTAAACGAGGTATATTCCTATGAGAGTAACCATAAAAGATGTTGCAAAAGAAGCGGGGGTAAGTGTAACTACTGTTTCATTTGTTCTCAACAATACCAAATTTCAAAAAATATCTGAAGCAACAAGAAAAAAAATTTATGATGCAGTGGAAAAACTTGGGTATAAACCATCTGCTCTTGCTAGGAATATGAGAACGGGAAAAAGCAAAACACTTGCCGTTGTAAACTATTTTTCCGTAACAGAGGGGCATTTTAATGAGATTTTGCTCGGAATATATGATGTATGCGAAAAAAACGGATATGCCGTTATTATAAGTTCTATCGGCAGCAATCCCTACGAATATGTTGAACTTTTTAAAATGGGTAAAATAGATGGAGTTGTTATTATATGTCCCTATGATATGGGCGTTGAGTTCAGTGAAGAAGAAAACGAAAAACTTGTAAGAGAAATTGGTATTCCGGCAGTTTTTATAAATAGTGAAAGCATGATAGAAGACGACGCTTTGAGCAAAAGCAGACATATTAAATTTGACTATTTCAGTTGCGGTTATTCAGCCTGCAATGCTCTTATCGAAGAGGGAAACGAAAAAATTTTTTATGTGGAACAGGAAGAAGACGATTATGATAGAATTTCCGGTCAGTCGGAAGAAATATTAAGAGGCGTTAAAGCTTGCACAGAATTTAACGGTATGGAATTTGGGGAAAACCGCGTTTTAAAACCCTCGCAAACAGAAGATTTTTTAGAAAAAGGTACTTCTTTTATTGCCAGCAATCTTGCATGTGCAGCAAAGATTTATAAGAATTGCATAGACAAAGGACTCACCATCGGCAAAGATGTTTCTGTAATTTGTGCAATTTATGCGGCAGGTGCAGAATATTTGTATCCGAAAGTATCCTGCGCAAGACTTCCCTTTTACACAATAGGGACTCTTGGAGCACATGACGTACTCAATTTAATTGAAGGAAAAAAATGTGCTGACAGCTATCTTATGCCATGCTCAATAACAAGAGGACACTCAATAATTAAAAATTCGTAATTTTTAAAAAATTTTTGGATAGACTAAGCAATGTAAAATTTTCGTTTGGAGGATATTATAATGAAAGGATTTGCAATGCTTTCTGTCGGCAAGACAGGCTGGATTGAAAAAGACAGGCCAAAATGCGGGCCTCTTGATGCTATAGTAAAACCTATTTGTGTTGCACCCTGCAGCTCGGACGTTCACACTGTATGGGCGGGTGCGATTGGTGACAGACATGATATGATACTTGGACATGAAGCTGTTGGCGAAGTAGATGAAGTTGGCGAACTCGTAGACGACTTCAAAAAAGGGGACAGAGTTATTGTTCCTGCAATAACACCCGACTGGGGTACAAAGTTTTCACAAAGCGGATATCCCATGCATTCCAACGGCATGCTTTCCGGATGGAAGTTTTCCAACTACAAAGACGGTGTATTTTCAGAATATTTTCATGTTAATGAAGCGGATGCCAACCTGGCACATTTGCCGGACGGGATTGACCCGGTAGAAGCAGTTATGCTGCCCGACATGGTAGTTACCGGTTTTCACGGAGTAGAACTTGCAGATGTTCAGTTTGGTGATAGTGTCTGCGTTATAGGAATAGGACCCGTTGGACTTATGTCTGTATGCGGAACAAGCCTAAGGGGAGCGGCGCACATTTATGCTGTGGGAAGCAGACCAAAATGTGTTGAAGTAGCAAAAGAGTTTGGTGCTACGGATATTATAAACTATAAAGAAGGGGATATCGTTGAACAGATTCTCAGAAAAACAAATGGTGCAGGTGTTGACAGAGTTGTTATAGCCGGTGGGGATGCTGACACCTTTATTCAGGCTGTAAGAATGTTAAAACCAGGCGGGACAATCGGCAACGTTAATTATCTTGGAGAGGGTGAATATATCAAAATCCCGAGAGTAGAATGGGGAGTTGGTATGGGACACAAATCCATAAGAGGCGGGCTTACCCCGGGCGGTAGACTTAAAATGGAAAAAATGGCTGAAATGCTTAAAACAGGCAAACTTAAAACCCGTCCGCTTGTTACCCATGTTTTTGAGGGATTTGACAAGATAGAAGAAGCTCTTATGCTTATGAAAAACAAACCGGCAGATCTTATAAAACCTGTTGTTAAA
>JAZSKF010000089.1:0-1898 GCA_045534715.1 Clostridia bacterium
CGACGGCGACAGAAACAAAGGGGAAGAGTGCGCAAAAAATCTTGTTGAGCTTATGGAAGTGTCCTCCAGCAAGGAAATGGCAGAAAGCATCATGATGTCTGCTGCAGCATCGGGAGTCCCAAAAGACGATATGATGGTGGCGGCAATAAGGCTGACCTTAAAGTCTAATCAGGAGGTAGTTGGATGAAAAGTAATATGCCCGACAGAGGCAGAGACATTGTTCGTCAGGCACAGCTTATTATTGATGGGTATGTAAACCACGAAAAAAACACAAAGAAAAAAGACAAGATGCAGTGGTTCGTTGCAGGTGCGGCTTGTGCCGCGGCGGTCCTGATAGCACTTTTCCTCAGAATATACTGAAAAATGTTGACTTTATGTGTCAAATAAGATATGATTGATACATAAAGAAGGTGAGAAAATGGCAAAGAAAGTGTATGTCGGAATAAGCGGCGGTGTGGACAGCAGTGTTGCTGCGCTCCTGCTTAAAAAAGAAGGATATGACGTTATAGGATTTACTTTTAAAATAGAAGAAAATGAAGATTTAAGCATTGCGGCGGCAGTTTGCGAAAAGCTTGGTATTGCACATGAGGTTGTAGATGTCGGGCAGCTGTTTGAAGAAAAAGTTTCCGGCCCATTTCTTGACATTTACCAGCAGGGCAGAACACCAAACCCCTGTGTCCTGTGCAACAAATATATAAAGTTTGGCGCAATGCTGGACTATATTGATGGCAAGGCAGACTATATTGCAACAGGACATTATTCCACCGTGGTTTTCAGTGAAGAAACAGGCAGATACACTTTCAGAAAAAGTGCCGATTCGGCAAAAGACCAGACATATATGTTCTACACACTCACCCAGGATCAGATAAAGAAAATTATTATGCCTCTGGGGAAATATAAAAAATCGGAAATAAGAGAAATTGCAAAAGAAAACGGATTTGACAGTGCTGACAGAAAAGACAGTCAGGACATTTGCTTTTTAAAAGGAATGAGCCTTGAAGAATATATAAGAAAAAACAGACCGTCAATTTTAAAAATAGGGGATATCACAGATGTGGTCGGAAATGTTTTACAGCACCACAACGGTATCTGCGGTTATACAATAGGCCAAAGGCGCGGTCTTGGCGTTTCCTCGGACGGCAAGGTTTATGTTGTGGGCTTAAGCGCAGAGGAAAACAGAGTTGTTCTGGGCAAAAACGAGCTTTTGTTTTCAGATAGTCTTGTTGCAGAAAATGTCAATTTTCTCACGATTAAAGAGCTTACAGGGCCCATGGAGGTTGAAGCAAAAATAAGATATGCCGCAAAACCGGCAAAAGCAATCATCTCACCCAAAAAAAACGGCGTTTTTGTGAAATTCCGTGAACCTCAGCGTGCAATAACGCCCGGTCAGTCGGTTGTTTTTTATGATGGAGACCTGCTGGTTGGCGGCGGAGAAATTAGCGATAAATAAAAAATTTAAAAAACCTATTGACAATTGAATTTTTCTGTTGTATAATGAATAAGTCGCTTATGGCGGCATATATAAAGTTGCTGGTGTAGCTCAATTGGTAGAGCAGCTGATTTGTAATCAGCAGGTCGCGGGTTCGAGTCCCATCACCAGCTCCATACGGAGAGGTTCCCGAGTGGCCAAAGGGGGCAGACTGTAAATCTGTTGGCTCCGCCTTCGATGGTTCGAATCCATCTCTCTCCACCAAAAACCTTCGTGTAGATTACTATGCGGAGGTTTTTTTATTTTGTTTGCAGGAAGATGGATTCGAAAGGAGCGGTAGTGAATGACAGTCCGGGGGACTGTCAGAGCCGCGACCGGCTTTTCCGCAGAAAAGCGAATCCATCTCTCTCCACCAAAAGCCTTCGTGTAGATTACTATGCGGAGGTTTTTTTATTTTGTTTGCAGGAGG
>JAZSKF010000077.1:0-3716 GCA_045534715.1 Clostridia bacterium
ATTATTGCTCCCTGGAGAATACGGGATCGTAAACCCTCTTCAGAGCTAATTCGAGATGCGCAACCCGGCGGAATTCCTGTTCCTGTTACAAAAGAAGACAACTATTCTATGGACAGAAACATCTGGCATCTCAGCCACGAAGGCATGGACCTCGAAGACCCTGCAAACGAGCCCAACTATGATAAAATACTTAAAATGATGGTTTCTCCCGAAAATGCACCCGACACTCCTACATACGTTACAATAGATTTCGAAAAAGGTGTTCCGGTTGCAATCGACGGCGTTCGTTATGACAGTGCAGTAGCTCTTCTCACAAAAGCAAACGAGCTTGCAGCTGCCAACGGCATCGGCATAGACGACATTGTGGAAAATAGACTTGTTGGTATGAAGAGCCGTGGTGTGTATGAAACACCGGGCGGAACACTTTTATATGCTGCTCACAAAGAGCTTGAATATCTCTGTCTGGACAAACAGACTCTCCATTACAAACTGGACCTTGCAAACAAATTTGCAGACCTTGTATATGACGGTTTGTGGTATACTCCTCTTCGTGAGGCTATGTCTGCTTTTGTTGACAAAACTCAGGAAACTGTTACCGGCAGTGTTCGCCTGAAGCTTTATAAAGGCAACGTAATGCCGGCCGGCACAACATCTCCCTATTCATTATATAATGAAGAAATTGCTGCATTCAGTGAAGACGATGTTTACGACCAGAAGGATTCTGCAGGTTTCATCAATCTGTTCGGTCTCCCCTTAAAAGTTCGCGCAATGATGCTTAAAAACTTAAAGAAATAATATAACAAAATGAAAGAGCAGTTCGGTTGAACTGCTCTTTTTTATTTTATATCTTCTACAATTTCTGCTTTTTCGTCCAGGCACTGTGGATTTGCAAGATATTTTTTGAGTTGTTTAAGCGCCTGTGCAAAATAGTATCCGTCGCAAATTCGCTCGTCTGTGGTAACTGTATAGTCCACATATTTTTTCACATACACAAACCCGTCGTCGCCTATCACCTTTTCCTTATATTTTTTACCGAATGCAAAGAATATGGGAACATTACCGAAATTATAAAGATGATGGTAGATTGCCGGTATTCCGAGTGAGCCCATAGATGTTATAAACATCGACGCGTGGAAAGGACTAACATCTTCCAGTACTGTCGGCAGAAGACCAAAATAGTCCATAAGCTTTAATGTCCATACTGTAAATTTCAAAAATATTCCGGGCAGGAAAGTGAGATACTTTGCGACATTGTCAAAGTCACTGTCGTCTGCATCCCCTTTGTTTTCCTCTATTGCTTTTGTGAATTTCTCATAGACATCTTTGGCAGTATCGCCCGGTTCAAATTTCACTTTAATTACTGTATCGGGCGACTCAATAGACATACTTTTTTTAATTGTGAGTGCTATAATGCATCCAAATCTTGAGTAGACTTTCTGCCCTGCAAGATATCTGTTGATTGCCGGATATTGCGCTGTTGCCCTGAGGTATGCCGCAATAAGAACGTGCATCAGCCCGAAACCTTTTAATCCTTCTGCTCTTTTGTCAGCAATATATTGTTCTATTTCTTCAAGGTCAAGCTTTTCACGGATGAGATTGCACGCGCCTGATCTTTCAGGCATAATGTATGGTTCAATCTGCGCCATAGCGGGAAGCGTTCTCAGTCTTCTTCCGTCCGACCTGTCGCTCCATTTCAGAGTGTGTTCTCCAAAATCTCTTTTCATAGACATAGAAAGGAACAACATTCCAAGCACCATCAGGAATATTGAGATGTCGGGAAGATAATCGTTTAAAAGTTGCGGTCTGGTGCTTTTGCTGTACCAGTCGTTCATAACAAATATGAGATTATATGCTGTCAGAAACCCGAAAATATACACAAGAAGTGTGTTTGTTTTTATTTTATTATATATAACCGAAATATATATAAATCCAAGAGCTACACAAAAAATCCAGCCGAAAATCATAGCGGGTTTTGAAAAGTCCACCGCTGCCAGCATAAAGAAAATGCATCCCATAACAACAGGCAGAATTGTGGCTTTAAAAAATCTTTCACCGCAGATACACAAAATCCCTATCAGAATAACTGTTGCTGCAACGGGAATAACAACCTTTGCCACCATATCATATACGCCAATATTATGAACATTCCCGTTCATAAAATATGATACCCTTGTAACCGAAGAAACTAATATACAAAAAACAGCAAACCACAAGGAAAAGCTTTTTTTGCTAACATAATAAGAGGTCATACAATCTCCATCCTTTGACAAAAAAATGTGCAGGGAAACTTTCATTTCCCTACACATTATAACAAATTTTTCGTTTTTTTGCAACCTTTTTATTTATTCTGATTTTGTACTTCGCCAAGTTTAATTTGTCTGCGGTTTTTAACATGGTCTGCCATTGGTTTTATTTCTCCGGCAGCAGTAAGTGCCATCTTTGTGAGAAGCGGTCCCACAAGTTCATATATAAGCACAGCAAAAAGCGTAACATTTCTTATAAGATGTCCCGCCTCGCCAAGCTGCATTGCCGTTACACACATCCCAAGGGCAACTCCCGCCTGAGGAAGCAGTGTAATTCCAAGATATTTGCATATTTCAGGCGAACATTTTGTCGCTTTCGCACTGGCAAACGCACCAAAATATTTGCCAATCGATCTAAATATTATGTAAACTACTCCAATGGCAACAATTGCAATGTCAGCAAATACGCCAAGTTCAAGTTCGGCACCGCTAATTACAAAAAATGTTGCAAAAATTGGCGATGTCCATTTGTCTGCCGCCCCCATTAAATCGTCTGCCAGCGGACATATATTGCAAAAAATTGTTCCCAGCATCATACATGTCAAAAGAGAGGAAAAAGCAATATGAAGCGGACCAATTTCAATTTTTATTGTTGCAAGAGCAACTGTTAAAAACACCATGCCTATAGTAAGATTAAGTCGGTTGGTGTTGGAGTTGAACAGTTTTTCAAACTGAGTAAGTGCCCACCCCATAAGTGCGCCCAAAGAAAGCGAACAAACTATTTCAACAATCGGATTTACAATGATTGATACTATATCGACTGTACCTACAATTAAAGTCTTTGCAATCCCGAATGATACTGCAAAAACAATAAGCCCTACCGCATCATCAAGAGCAACAATGGGAAGCAGCAGTTTTGTAAGCGGGCCGTTTGCTTTGTACTGGCGCACAACCATAAGTGTTGCTGCAGGTGCCGTAGCCGTTGCAATTGCGCCAAGCGTAATAAGTTGAGGCACCGAAAGTTTACCGGGCATTAAAAGATGCAGACCAAACAGTGCCAGGTCTACAAGCAAGGTGGCAACAAGTGCCTGAAAAATTCCTATAACAAGCGCTTGTTTGCCCGTTTTTTTAAGTTCGGACAGTTTAAATTCGCTTCCTATGGAAAAAGCAATAAACCCAAGTGCCACTTCTGAAACTTTGGAAAGCATCTCCACTTCTGAAATGGAGGTAAACCCAATTCCCTCAAGGTTCAGTGCGCCAAGGCAATATGGGCCTATCAACACCCCTGCTACAAGATAGGATGTGACTGCCGGCAGCTTAAATATTTTGAACAGTCTTGTCATTAACAGACCTGCTAAAAGAGCTACGGATACAGATAAAATACTGTTCATAAAATTTCCCCTTTGTTTGATAAAAATCTAAAAAAATTTGCGGCAAGTTGTAAGAACTTGCCGCAACGTGGTGGGCACAACA
>JAZSKF010000182.1:0-10912 GCA_045534715.1 Clostridia bacterium
CACGGCGTTGGTGCGTCGGTTGTTAATGCTCTGTCCGAAAAGCTGGAAGTTCACGTTTATGACGGGGAAAATGTGTGGTTCCAAAGCTACAAACGAGGCGTTCCGGACGGTCAGGTGCAAAATATCGGCAAGACCGACAAAAAAGGAACAGAAATCACTTTCTGGGCAGACCCGGAAATCTTTGAAACAACTGTTTATGACTTTGATGTTCTTTTAAAAAGACTTCGTGAACAGGCTTTTCTAAACGGCGGCATAAAAATTGTGTTCACAGATTTAAGAGAGGAAGAGCCGGTTTCCGAAGTGCTGCAGTATGACGGCGGTATCAGAAACTTTGTTTCCTACCTTTTTGATGAAAAGAAAAAGAGAAAAGAGTCTCTTGAAACAATACACGACAGCGTAATATATGTAAGCGGCGAGAAAAACGGAAGTGTTGCAGAGGTTGCTATTCAGTGGAACAACGGTTATGACGAAGTCCTTGAATCTTTTGCAAACAACATTTCAACTACCGAGGGCGGTACCCACGAAACAGGTTTTAAATCTGCTCTTACAAAAGTTTTGCTTGACTATGCAAAAAAATATAAGCTTATAAAAGATAACGAAGAGCTGACGGGCGACGATGCCAGAGAGGGTATAATCGCCGTAATTTCTGTTAAACTCACCGAACCGCAGTTTGAAGGCCAGACAAAAACAAAGCTTGGCAACTCGGAAATGCGCGGTGTTGTTGAAAATATGGTAAAAGAAAAGCTTGCAGACTTTTTGGAAGAAAATCCGCAGGTGGGCAAAGCCATAATAGAAAAAGCGCTTCTTGCTTCCCGTGCACGTCTTGCAGCGAGAAAAGCAAGAGAAGCTACAAGAAAAACTCCTCTCGGGTCAAGCTCTCTTCCGGGCAAGCTTACCGACTGTATCGTGAAAGACCCGACAAAAACAGAAATCTATATTGTCGAAGGTGATTCTGCGGGAGGTTCTGCGAAAAACGGCAGAGACAGTAAATACCAGGCAATTCTCCCCTTGTGGGGCAAAATGCTTAACGTTGAAAAAGCAAGAGCCGACAAGGTGTATGGAAACGACAAGCTGACTCCTGTTATTCAGGCGCTGGGAACAGGAATCGGCGAAGAGTTTAATATTGAAAAGTTAAGATATGACAAAATAATTATCATGGCCGATGCCGACGTTGACGGTGCGCATATCCAGACGCTTCTGCTCACTTTCTTCTTCAGGTTTATGACACAGCTTATAGAAACAGGCCATATTTATCTTGCAAAACCGCCTCTTTATAAGATCACAAGAGGCAAAAAGTCCAAGGTTGCATTTAGCGATGAAGAAAGAGACGCTATAAGTCTCGAGCTTAAAGACGGCGACGAAAATGCAAAAGTGGATATCAGCCGATATAAAGGTCTTGGTGAAATGAACCCCGAAGAGCTTTGGGAAACTACAATGGACCCCAAAAACAGAATTCTCTTAAAAGTTACAATGGAAGATGCCGAAAGAGCAGACAACATTTTCAGTGTTCTTATGGGTGATGAAGTTGAACCGAGAAGAATATTCATCGAGGAAAATGCCCAGTATGTTACAAACCTTGATGTTTAAAGCGGAGGAAAAAGATGGCTAAAAATAAAAAGTATGAAGACTCTCATTTTGAAGAGTATTTTGACACACAAACTATTGTGGATGTCGATATAGAAAAACGAATGAAAGAAGCGTTCATTGACTATGCAATGAGCGTAATTGTCAGCCGTGCTCTCCCCGATGTGCGCGACGGGCTTAAACCTGTTCACAGAAGAATTTTGTACTCAATGTACGAGGAGCATTTAACTGTTGACAAACCTTTCTTTAAATCTGCGACAACTGTTGGTAATGTTATCGGTAGATATCACCCCCACGGTGACGCTTCGGTTTATGATGCGATGGTACGTCTTGCGCAGGATTTCTCCATGCGTTATCAGCTTATAGACGGTCACGGAAACTTCGGTAGCGTGGACGGAGACCCTCCGGCTGCATACCGTTATACAGAAGCAAGAATGAGCAAACTCTCAAATCTTCTTCTTGAAAACATTGACAAAAATACAGTTGACTTTGTGCCCAACTTTGACGAAAAAAGAAAAGAACCTGTTGTTCTTCCCACAAGAGTTCCCACACTACTCATAAACGGAAGTTCCGGCATTGCCGTTGGTATGGCAACAAACATACCGCCACACAATCTGGAAGAGGTTTTGGACGGCGTTGTTGCACAAATTGACAACCCGGATATAACCGTTCCCGAGCTTATGGAATATATTAAAGGTCCGGATTTCCCCACAAAAGCAACAATTATGGGAATAAGCGGCATCAGAAGCGCTTATGAAACAGGCAGAGGCAAGGTTATAATCCGTGCCAAAGCCGAAATTGAGGAAAGAAAAGACGGCACATCTTCAATTATAGTTACCGAGCTTCCCTACCAGGTTAACAAGAAAATGCTTGTTGAATCTATTGCAGAGCTTGTTAAAGAAAAGAAAATTGAAGGTCTTTCAGACATTGACGACCACTCTTCCGACCGTGTGGGCATTCGTCTTGAAATTTTCCTTAAAAGAGAAGCAAATCCGCAGGTGGTTTTAAATCAGCTTTATAAATACACTCGTCTTCAGGACAGTTTCTCCATAAATATGCTCGCAATTTGCGACGGAAAACCCAAAACAATGGGTCTTAAGGAAATTCTTGCAAACTTTATCAGTTTCCAGGAAGAAATTGTTACCCGCCGCATAAAGTTTGACCTGGACAAAGCACAGGCTCGTATGCATATTTTGGAAGGTCTTAAAATTGCGCTCGCAAATATTGACGAGGTAATTGCAGTTATAAGAAACGCGTATGACGACGCTAAAGAACAGCTTATGGAAAAATTCGGTTTTTCTGCTGTTCAGGCACAGAGCGTTCTTGATATGAAACTTGGTCAGCTCCAGAAATTAAATGGCGAGAAAATTGACGAAGAATATAGCGCTCTTGCAGAAAAAATCGAAGAATATAATACTCTGCTTTCAGACAGAGGAAAGCTTATGGAACAGATTAAGACCGAGCTTTTAGACATCCGTGACAAATACGGTGACGGAAGAATGACAGCCATTGAGCCTTCCTTTGACCTTATAGAAGATGAAGACCTCATTCCTGTTGAGGAAAACATACTCACTCTTACAAAATTTGGTTATATAAAACGCCAGACTGTTGATACTTATAAAATTCAGCACAGAGGCGGCAGGGGCATTACCGGTCTTAAAGCCCGTGAGGAAGATGTGGCAGACACAATCCTCCCCTGCTCTTCTCACGATTTTATAATGTTCTTCAGCAACAAAGGAAGAATGTTTAAAATCAAAGCCTACAGAATTCCTGAAACAAACAGGACTTCAAAAGGTATGGCGCTTGTAAATCTCCTCCAGCTTGACGAGGGCGAAAAAATAACAGCTATGATACCCGTTAAAGAGTTTGAGGAAGACAAATATTTAATTATGTTAACCAAATATGGTGTTATTAAAAAGACCGAATTAGCGCGGTATAACAGCAGAATTAAGGGTGGACTTATTGCGATTAAGCTTGACGAAAACGACGAACTGATTGACGTTAAAATGACAGACGGCAGCATGAACATTATGCTTGCAACACATTATGGTATGGCAATTAAGTTCAGCGAAGAAGACGTTAGAACTGTTGGCAGAGATGCCCGTGGCGTGCGCGCTATGAAGCTTAAAGGTAGCGACTATATTGTAGGTATGGAAATTGAAGAAGAGGGAAAACACATCCTTGTTGTCAGTGAAAACGGCTTTGGTAAGTGTACACCGACAGAAGAATATAAACTCCAGGCAAGAGGCGGCATGGGCGTTAAAAACTATGCAATAACCTCCAAGACCGGAAACATTGTCGGAATTAAAATGGTTGACGGCAAAGAAGACCTTATCCTTATTACAACCGGCGGAATAGTTATTCGAATTGCAACAGACGAAATAAGAACCTGCGGCAGAGTATCACAGGGCGTAACGCTTATAAGAGTTAACGAAGACACAAAGGTTGCTTCTATTGCGGTTGTTGAAAAAGAAGAAGAGGAAGAAATTGAAGAAAATGTGGAAACCGCAGATACTACCACTCCCCCATCTTCTGAAGAATAATAAGTAACTTAAATTAAAGGGAATGTTTCACGTGAAACATTCCCTTTTTATATCCAAAAATATGTTTCACGTGAAACATTTGACAGATAAAATCGTGAAAAGCTCTTGAAATAGAGAAAAAAGGGTGATATAATATAGGTATTAAAGGAGAGGCGCCCCTCCCCTAATCTTAATATTGGAGAAAAAATATGAGTAAAATTGTTGCAATCGCCAATCAAAAGGGCGGTGTAGGAAAAACTACAACGGCAATTAACCTTGCATCCATGCTTGCAGAACGCGGAAAAAAGGGGCTTTTGTTGGATGTTGACCCCCAGGCAAACGCTACAAGCGGTGTTGGTATGGAAAAAAAGGCAGAAAAAAGCATTTATACTGTGCTTATAGAAGATTTGCCCATGAAAGAGGCAATTCTGCCTACAGAATATGAAAATCTACATATTTGTGGCTCTTGTGAGGAGCTTGCAGGCGCTGAAATTGAGCTTGTTATGGCAGAAAAGCGTGAATTTAAGCTGAAAAATGCTCTTTCGTCGGTGAAAGAGGACTATGATTATATTTTTATTGACTGTCCCCCATCTCTTGGGCTTGTAACGCTTAATTGTCTGACTGCTTCAGACACTGTGCTTGTGCCTATTCAGTGCGAATATTATGCGCTTGAAGGGCTTGGACTTCTTATGGGAAATGTTAATCGTATAAAAAAATCGCTCAATCCGTCGCTTGAGCTTGAAGGAATTGTTCTCACAATGCTTAATGCACGCACAAACCTTGGAATTCAGGTGGTTGAAGAGGTTAAAACACATTTTCCGGGTAAGGTTTATGGCAGCATAATACCGAGAAATGTGCGCTTAGGTGAAGCTCCGAGCTACGGACAACCTATAAACGTATATGACCCGTCGTCAAAAGGCGCAGAAAGCTATCGCTTGCTGGCAGACGAATTCTTATCAAATAATGAGTAAAAGAGGTAGTAATATGGTGAAAAAACAAAGTGGTCTGGGCAAAGGACTTGGTGCTTTGATACCTGAAATTGAAATCCAGCCCAAAAATGAGGAAAAAGTGGCGGCAACAGCTGTTAAACTGTCACAGATTGAGCCAAATCCCAATCAGCCGAGAAAGACCTTTGATGCTGAAAAGCTGGCAGTTCTCGCAGAATCAATAGCTGAGCACGGAGTTCTTCAGCCAATAGCAGTTAAAAAGAATGAAAACGGTTTTTACACAATAATTGCCGGAGAACGCAGATGGCGTGCGGCAAAAATGGCGGGGCTTTCTGAAATTCCGGCTGCAATATATGACTTTGATGACAAAGCAGTTGCAGAGCTTTCTCTTATAGAAAATCTGCAGCGCGAAGACTTAAATCCTATTGAAGAAGCAGCGGGCTTTGACAGACTTGCAAAAGAGTTTAATATGACACAGGAGGAAATCAGCAAAAGCGTTGGAAAAAGCCGTTCCGCAGTTACAAACTCGTTACGTCTGCTGGGGCTTTCAGACCCGGTGAAAATGCTTGTTCAGCAGCTTGAAATCTCCGCCGGTCATGCAAGAACACTCCTTGCAATAACAGACAAAGACCTTCAGGAGAAAACTGCATACCTTGTTATAGAAAAGGATATGTCGGTAAGACAATTAGAAAATTATGTAAACCAGATAAACAAGCCGGACAGGCTGCCCAAGGTGAGAGAATCTTTCAGCGTTATAAAAGACGACATTGAAAATATGCTTTCAGGAAAACTGGGAACCAAAGTTACTATAGTAAACGGCAAGAAAAAGGGTAAAATAGAAATAGAATTTTACGACAAAGACAGTCTGGATAAAATCGTGAACATTCTGAAAAAGGGTTAACATAATTTTAGTTAACCGGTAAAAACGGAAAGGGAGAAAAATGTTAGATATAAAATTACTAAGAACAGACTATGAACGCATTATTAAAATAATGGAAAACCGTGGTGAAACGGTGGGGGACATCGGCAAAATTGTTGAGCTTGACAAAAAAAGACGTGAAATGGTCTTTGAAGCCGAGCAGATGAAAGCAAAACAGAACGAGGTTTCCAAAAGCATTCCTGCTCTTAAAAAAGAGGGCAAGGATGTCAGCGCCGTTTTTGCGGAAATGAAAGAGCTTTCGGAAAAAATCAAAGATTTTGACGTTAAAGTGAGAGATATTGACGAGGAGATTGAAAAGCTGATGCTTGAAATCCCCAACATTCCTCATTCGTCCGTGCCGCAAGGGGATACTGACGATGACAACGTTGAAATCAGAAAATGGGGAGAGCCCACAAAATTTGATTTTGAACCAAAAGCGCATTGGGACATTGGCGAAAACCTTGATATTCTGGATTTCGAAAGAGGAACAAAAATTTCCGGGTCCAGATTTACTCTTTATAAAAATGCGGGAGCAAGACTTGAAAGAGCAGTTATTAACTTCTTCTTAAACACCCACACAACACAGAACGGATATGAAGAAATTCTGCCGCCTTATATGGTGCTTCGTGACTGTATGGTGGGAACAGGTCAGCTTCCCAAATTTGAAGAAGATGCCTACAAAACTGCAGGGGAGGAGTATTTCCTCATTCCGACAGCCGAAGTTCCTGTTACAAATATGTACAGAGGAGAAATTTTGGAAGGTGCAAAACTTCCCATAAAACATGTTGCATACACAGCTTGTTTCAGAGCAGAGGCGGGAAGTGCCGGCAGAGACACAAGAGGTCTTATAAGACAGCACCAGTTCAACAAGGTTGAGCTTGTTAAATTTGTTAAACCCGAAACCTCCTATGACGAGCTTGAAAAGCTCACGCTTGACGCCGAAAGCGTGCTTAAACTTTTAGGACTTCCGTACAGAGTTGTCAGCATCTGCATGGGCGACCTTGGGTTTACTGCTGCCAAAAAGTATGACATAGAGGTTTGGATGCCAAGCTATGGCAGATATGTTGAAATTTCTTCCTGTTCAAACTTTGAAGATTTTCAGGCGAGAAGAGCCAATATTAAATATAAAGACAACATCAAAGATAAGGCACAGTTTGTGCACACAATAAACGGGTCGGGTGTTGCAGTAGGAAGAACAGTTGCCGCAATACTTGAAAACTTCCAGAACGAAGACGGCAGCGTGACAGTTCCCGAAGTTTTAAGACCGTTTATGGGCACAGATATTATAAAATAATGAAAAAACTTATAGACAGACTGGCAAATGAACACAATTTGCCGGATGAGGACTTAAAAAAGCTTATCGAAAACAGAAAAGATGCAGACTATCTCATCAAAAAAGCGGGGGAGTGTGCGAGGGAAATTTACGGCAGAGACATTTTTATAAGAGGACTTATAGAAATTTCAAACTTTTGCAAAAATGACTGCAAATATTGCGGTATCCGCCGCAGCAACAAAAACGCCGTTCGCTATCGGCTTTCCCCGGAAAAGATAATTTCCTGCTGCAAAAAAGGGTATGACCCTGGCTTTCGCACCTTTGTGCTGCAGGGGGGAGAAGACCCATTTTTCACCGACGATGTTTTGTGCGATTTAGTGAAAAAAATAAAAGAAAACCATCCCGACTGTGCAGTGACCCTTTCGCTTGGCGAAAGAGAGGCGGAAAGCTACAAAAAGCTGTGGGAGGCGGGCGCAGACAGATATCTTCTGCGGCACGAAACGGCGTCGGACGACCATTACAGATTTTTGCATCCGGAGGAAATGTTGCTTGAAACCAGACTTTCCTGTCTTAACCATTTAAAAGAGCTGGGATACCAGACGGGATGCGGGTTTATGGTGGGTTCGCCCGGGCAGACGGTGGACCATATTGTGCGCGATTTAAGATTTATAAAAGATTTTAAACCGCAGATGGTGGGGATAGGCCCTTTTATTCCGCACAAAGATACTCCTTTTGCAGAGGAGAAACCAGGCTCGTTTGAGCTGACGGTATATCTTCTTGCGATTATCCGTCTGCTTTTGCCAAATGTTTTGCTCCCCGCCACAACGGCGCTTGGAACAATAAACGAAAAGGGGAGAGAAGAGGCGGTGCTTGCGGGCGCAAATGTTGTTATGCCAAACCTCTCGCCCGAAAAAGCAAGAGAAAACTATACACTGTATGACGGAAAGCTTCATACCCGCACAGAAAATGCCGACCACTTAAAACAGCTTTCAGAAAAGTTTGAAAAAATCGGATACAAAATTGTAGTATCGCGAGGAGATTTTAAAGAATAAATTTACTAACGGGGAAGAAGTATCTGACCCGAAAGAAAGGTGAAAAATATGTATAATCCAAAATCATTAAAGGCTGAGGAATTTATCAGCCATGAGGAAGTGCTTGACACATTAAAATATGCAGAAGAAAACAAGGACAATTTAGAGCTTGTTGACAGCATAATTGCAAAAGCAGCAGAGAAAAAAGGGCTTTCTCACAGAGAAGCGTCGGTGCTGCTTGCCTGCGAAGATGCGGAAAGAACAAAAAAAATCTATGATTTGGCAGAACGCCTTAAAAAAGAGTTTTACGGCAACAGAATTGTTATGTTTGCACCTCTTTATTTGTCAAACTATTGTGTAAACGGATGTGTTTACTGTCCTTATCATTATCAGAACAAACATATTGCAAGGAAAAAGCTCACTCAGGAGGAAATTGTCCGCGAGGTAACGGCGCTTCAGGATATGGGCCATAAAAGACTTGCGCTTGAAGCGGGAGAAGACCCGGTTAACAATCCTATTGAGTACATACTTGAGTGTATCAAAACAATATATTCTATAAAACACAAAAACGGAGCAATCCGCCGTGTTAATGTTAATATTGCCGCAACAACGGTAGAAAACTACCGCAAACTTAAAGAAGCGGGAATAGGCACATATATTTTGTTCCAGGAAACCTATCACAAAGAAAGCTACGAAGCTCTCCACCCGACAGGACCAAAGCACAACTATGCTTATCACACGGAAGCAATGGACAGAGCCATGGAAGGCGGAATTGACGACGTGGGACTTGGTGTTCTGTTTGGTCTTGAGCTTTACAAATACGAATTTGCGGCACTTTTAATGCACGCCGAACATTTGGAAGCGGTGCATGGAGTAGGTCCGCACACAATAAGCGTGCCCAGAATAAAACATGCGGACGATATTGACCCGTCGGCGTTTGACAATGGTATCAGCGACGAAATTTTTGCAAAACTTTGCGCTCTTATAAGAATTTCCGTGCCCTACACAGGAATGATTGTTTCAACAAGAGAAAGCAAGGAAGTGAGAGAAAAGGTTATTCGTCTTGGCGTGTCCCAGATAAGCGGTGCGTCCAGAACAAGTGTTGGCGGTTACTGTGAGCCCGAACCGGAAGATGAATGTTCCGAACAGTTTGATGTTAGCGACAAAAGAACGCTTGACGAGGTGGTAAACTGGCTTATGAGACTGGGATATATTCCTTCTTTCTGCACAGCTTGTTACCGCGAAGGCAGAACGGGTGACAGGTTTATGCAGCTTTGCAAAACAGGACAAATTCAGAACTGTTGTCACCCCAACGCGCTTATGACGCTTAAAGAATTTCTGATGGACTATGCTTCGGAGGATACCAGAAAAATAGGGGAAGAGCTTATAAAGAAAGAACTTGACAAAATACCCAATGAAAAGGTAAGAAAAATTGCCGAAGAAAGACTTGAGCTTATTGAGAAAGATATCCGCGATTTCAGATTTTAGGGGGGACGGAAATGAGCCTTAATGCAACACCCTCTTCCGAGAGAATTCATATTGGCATTTTCGGCAGAACAAATGCCGGAAAGTCAAGCCTTATAAATGCGCTCACCGGTCAAAGCCTTGCAATAGTGTCGGAAATTTCCGGCACAACAACCGACCCGGTTTCAAGAGCGATGGAACTTTTGCCGCTTGGTCCCGTTGTTATAACAGACACAGCCGGACTTGGTGACAGCACAGAGCTTGGCAAGCTTAGAGAAGAAAAAACCCTGGCGGTTTTAAACAAAACAGATATAGCAATAATCTGTATTGACATAAACGAGGGGATAACACACGAAGAAAAGATAATTTCGGTTGCAAAGGAAAGGAAAATTCCTTTTGTTGTTGTGAGAAACAAGCTGGATGAGGGCAAAGAGGTTTTGCCTGAATATGAGCTTGACATTTGCGTCAGCGCGAAAACAGGCGAAAATATTGACCGGCTCAAAGACCTGCTTGGCAGCCTTTCGGCAGGTGGGGGGAAAAAGAGACTTGTTGGCGACCTTATAAAAAAAGGGGACCTTGTGCTACTTGTTATCCCGATAGACGAGTCGGCACCGAAAGGCAGACTCATTCTGCCACAGCAACAGACCATCCGTGACATTTTAGAAGCGGGCGGAATTGCCGTAGCAGTTAAAGACACAGAGCTTGAATGTGCGCTTGAAAAGCTGTCGCCGACGCTTGTTATAACAGACAGTCAGGCATTTAAAAAGGTTGCGGAAATTTTGCCGAAAGAAATGCCGCTCACCTCCTTTTCCATTCTTTTTTCCAGATATAAAGGAGAACTTTGGGAAATGGCGGAAGCGGCAAAAAAGCTGGAGGAGCTTAAAGAAAATGACACTATTCTTATAGCGGAAGGGTGCACACACCACCGTCAGTGCGGCGATATCGGAATGGTGAAACTTCCCGCCTGGATAGAGAAAAAAGCAGGCAAAAAGTTTTGCTTTGAGTTTGTTTCAGGGGGCGATTTCCCGGCAGATTTGTCAAAATACGGACTTATTGTCCATTGCGGCGGCTGTATGCTCAGCGAAAGAGAGGTTAAACTCAGAATTTCTGCAGCAAAAGAGGCGGGAGTCCCCATAACCAACTATGGAACAATGATAGCATATATAAACGAT
>JAZSKF010000215.1:0-2487 GCA_045534715.1 Clostridia bacterium
TAAGGTCATTGTCAATTGTTTTTGGAACACCAATAACCTTAACACCCTTTCTGCTATAGTCTCTTGCCGATGTCAAAGTTCCGTCGCCGCCAACAATAACAAGTGCATCAATTCCAAGATTTTTAAGGTTTTTAACCACCTCATCTGAAAGGTCATCATATATAATATTTCCGTTCTCGTCACGCAAAAAACCGTTTTTGTTTCTTCTGGGGTATTTAAAAAGATTATCTTTGTTTGAATTATATAAAATGGTCCCACCCTTTCCAATGATGTCACTAACATTATCTTCTGTGAGCTTTACCATTTGACTTTCACCAAGAAACAACCCTCTGTATCCGTTTTTTATTCCAACAATATCAAGATTATATTTTCTGATTGCAGTGAGTGTCGCAGCACGAACAACCGCATTAAGCCCCGGAGCATCGCCACCGCCCGTTAAAATTGCAATTTTTTTAATTTCGCTCATAGATAAAATATTCCTTTCTGTATAACAAGTTGTAATTATATATTGCTTTCTTTCATAATCTTTTTTATTTCTTCAAGGGTAAAGGAGGTGTTTATGATGGCAATCAGTGTGTTTGCTGAAATTGCAGTGGGAAGCCCCAAAGACACAAGAAGCTTGTCCCTCTTAACTTTACTGAGAGGACTTCCGGAAAGACCCAGCAAATAAAGGTCCGACTTTGTAACTTTGTCTGTTTTTTCACTAAGGACAGATGCAGCCGACATTATAGCTTTTTCAATTATATCATTGTTTATTCCTTCAACACCTAAAAAGCCGTCTTTGGACGGACTTTCTTTTCTTTTTTCAACGCCCTCAATTTGAGGAATAAATGCGTGTTTTATATATTTATTGTCTACAATTCCGCACAAAAAATTCCTGATGAGAAAACCTGCGCGGTCAGAGTCTGTCAGAATTATTATTCCCTGTTTTTTTGCAACCTCTTTAACAAGCTTTTGCTTTTCTGTGTTTGTAAAAATATTAAATCCGTTTGTAGGAATAACAAGAGTGTCAATAACAGAATCTATACGGATTTTATCATATTTCCCTTCAACAATTATTGCTTCTTTAATAGTAATCATATTTCCTCATAGAGATAAAAAGAGTCGGTGCTCAGCATCGACTCTTAATATTTTTCAGTCTTTGTGATTTGCGAAACATTCACTGCAATAAACAGGTTTATCATTTTTCGGCTTGAATGGAACCTGAGCTTCCGCACCACAGTCAGCACAAATTATTGTGTGCATTTCTCTTTCTCCTCTGATGCTGTTTTTGCGTGCAATTCTGCATTCCTTGCAACGCATAGGCTCATTCTGGAATCCTTTTTCTGCATAGAACTCCTGTTCGCCTGCTGTAAAAACAAATTCGCTTCCGCAGTCTTTACAGATTAATGTTTTGTCTTCAAACATGTTTTTTACCTCTCTTTGTTTTTCTCATCCTGACCTGTTCGTAACCCTGCCTTGCAGTGCACCTTAGATACACGGACTTATATTTTATATTTCAGCCTTCAGGCTAAAAATCTTATTTATCATCAATAGAACATTTTTCAAGTTTTCGTTTTATTCTTTGCAAAGCATTGTCTATTGACTTTATGGAGCAATTAACTATTTGTGATATCTCCTGGTAACTTTTGCCCGTAAAATATAACTCAAGAACGTTTTTTTCAAACTTACTTAACAATTTTAAAATATGCTCATCAATCTGCTTGCAACGTTCTCTCATGATAATGTATTCTTCAGGATTGAACCTTGTTGTACTATCAACAAGTTCCAAAGGTGCACGTTCCTCGTCGCCGTCAGTATGTCCATATAAAGACACATAAGAATTAAGAGGAATATGTTTCTGTCTTGTTGCAGCCTTAACGGCAGTGATTATTTGTCTGGTAATGCAAAGTTCAGCAAATGATTTAAAAGAAGTCTTTTTATCGCTGTTATAATCGCGAATCGCTTTAATAAGACCTATCATACCTTCCTGCATGATATCCTCTTTGTCTGCGCCTCGCAAAAAATAAGTTCTTGTTTTAAGCAAGATACAATTTTTATATCTGTTAACCAACTCTTCTATTGCAGAATTGTCGTCATTTTTTGCAAGTTCTACAACTTCATCATCTGAAAGACTGGACAGTTTGTTGCCTATTGTATCTGGCAACTCATTCATATATACACCACCAAACCAATATTGTATAACACCATTTTTTATTATATATCATAGTTTTTCTTTTGTCAAGCAAATCGCCTCTCCGGCAACTATTTTCTACAATATTTACCCATTTTTTTAAATAAAATTGTGCAATTTCACCAACGATTATTCAGGTAATTTCGAAACATCCACCCACTTGACGTAATTCGAATATTCCTCAAGTTGTTCTATTGTCAGTTCAATTGCACTGTTACTGCTTCCGCAAGCAGGAAAAACCGTTTCAAATCTTTTAAGGCTTACATCTAGATATGTTTTTACTCCCTCCGGATTAGCAAAGGGACAAACACCAC
>JAZSKF010000191.1:0-3308 GCA_045534715.1 Clostridia bacterium
CTTTTTTATGCGTTTTTGGCAATGGAATTTATGGCAGATAAGAATTTATCTATGTCTTTACGCGTGGTAAATGGACCGGGACTTACCCGGATTGTGCCTTGCTCAAGTGTACCGTATGCCCGGTGGGCGCAGGGGGCACAGTGAAGCCCGCATCGGACGGCAATGCCATAATATTTATCAAGCAGACAACCGGTTTCCACAACGTCAACACCGTCAATGCAAAAACTCAGGACAGGAGTTCGGTTTTTGTTTTGGGGACATATCAGGTGCACACCTCTGATATTTGAAAGTCCTTCAATAAGAGAAAGAGTAAGACTTTTTTCGTGGTAGTTCACGGCCTCCAATCCGTGTCTTTCCAAAAACTGGCAACTATATCCAAGAGCCAGTACCGCAGGAGCGTTAAGTGTTCCGCTTTCAAACCGGTCGGGCATTGTGTCGGGTTGTGACAAAAGCTCGGAAGAAGAACCGGTGCCACCTGTCATAAGAGGAGAAATAAAATAGTTTTCAGGGATATAGAGTGCGCCTGTTCCCTGAGGGCCTAAAAGCCCTTTATGCCCTGCAAATGCTATCATGGCACCCCACTGCGCTCTGACGGGAACGTGCCCTATGCTCTGTGATGCATCTATAAGACAAGGGATATTGTGCCTCTTGCAATATTCCGCCGCAACATCAACATCGCTTATAACGCCGCTTACGTTGGAAGCATGGTTAAGCACAACCAGTGACGGCTTACCGGCACAGGAAAGACGGGAAACGTCGCAGCTTCCGTCCGGGAGCAGAGGCAGTGTATTAACCTTGCAACCGAGAAAATTAAGAGGCCTCATAACAGAATTGTGTTCCAGCGGAGAAACAACAACGGTTGAACCGCGGGAAACAATGCCTAAGATTGCAATATTCAGCGCTTCGGTTGCATTTTTGGTAAAGACAATTCTTTCGGGAGAGTCAGTGCCCAAAAGCTGTGCAAGTTTTATTCGAACACCGAAAATGTCTTCAGAAGTTTTAATGGAAGAAGAGTATCCACCACGTCCGTAATTTGCGCCGGACGAGAGGATATATCTTGCCATAAACTCTGCCATACCCGGAGGTTTGGGATAGGATGTTGCCGCATTATCTAAATATATCATATTTTTCACCTTATACTTACATACTCTTTTCCGTCATAGCGGAAAACATTTTTTATTTTAACACCAAGTTTTGAAGCAGTTTTTTCGGCTACTTTAAGTGCCGGCGCAGAGGTCAGCACACTATAGGTACAGCCGCCTGACGACAAATGTTTCGGTGTTTGAATAACCTGAGCATAAAATTTGGCAGATACAAGCTCTTTTTTAACCCTTGTAGCAGTTGTTGCCGAAGAAAATGTTATTAAAAGTTCAGTTATTTCAATCACTCCTTTGATGATGTGTGCCTACATGATATTATATGAGAAGAAGAGGCGATGTGTCACCGCAGAAATTTTCACTTTCTTGTTTGACAAAAAAAAAGAAATGTTGTATAATTATAGCAGAAAGCCCAGCATATAAGAAAGGAGAACCGGGTATGTTTAACATCGGGGACAAGGTTGCCTATCCCATGCACGGCGCGGGGATTATAGAAGATATAGAAAAACGTGAAGTACTCGGAGAGGTAAACGAGTATTATGTGCTTCGTATGCCGTATGACGATATGAAAGTTATGTTTCCGGTAACGGGGGTTGCGGCTGACAGTATAAGAAATATAATCAGCGAAAAAGAAGCAGACAATGTTATCAAGTTTTTTGAAACCTTTTTTGAGGAAAACAATTCAAACTGGAACAAAAGATACAGGGAAAATTCCATGCTTATAAAAAGCGGTGACATATATCAGACGGCCCAGGTAGTCAAAATGCTTATGTACCGCGACAAAATCAAGGGTCTTTCTTCGGGTGAGAGGAAGATGCTTACAAATGCAAAACAAATTCTTATAAGCGAAATAGTGCTTTCGAAAAATATAAGTCAGACAGAGGTTGAAACACTTTTGACCGGGCTTGTTATGCGCCAGATTGAAGTGGGTGAGTAAGGGTATGATATACGCGGGAATAGTTGCGGGCGGCAGCGGAAACAGAATGAAAAGAAAAACGCCCAAACAGTTTCTTAAAATTGCCGGCAAACCCATTTTAGTACATACTGTAGAAAAATTTGCAGACAAAGCGGACAAGGTTGTCGTTGCCTGCACAAAAGAACATATGGATTATGCTGCAAAGCTTATGAAAAAGCATTTTTGGGAAAAAGTGGAAGTTATATGTGGCGGAACAAGCCGGATGGAAAGTGTTTCTGCCATTTTAAACTATATTAAAAAATCGAGCAACATAGCAGAAGAAGATATAATATTAACTCACGATGGGGTTCGTCCCTTTGTTTCTGCAGAGGTAATAGAAGAATGTATAAGACTTGCCGAACAGGGTTTTTCCTGCACGGCTGCCTGTCCTGCCGTTGATACTGTTTGCATCTCGGCAGATGGTAAAGAGATAAAAAATGTGCCGGCAAGACGAACGGTTTATAACATTCAGACCCCCCAGACATTTAACCTTCAAAAGCTTATTGAACTTTTTGACAGTTGCGATAATCTGGAAAAATATACCGATTTGTGCGGTATGGCACTGGCTTTGGGTGAAAAGGTTTTCCTTGCTGCCTGTGACAGCAGAAACATAAAAATCACCACACCGGTTGACCTACATGCAGCTGCTAAAATCGTAAAGGAGAAAAAACGGTGAGAATTGGTAACGGATATGATGTTCATGCTTTTAAAGAGGACAGAAAGCTTGTATTAGGCGGCGTTGAAATTCCGTATTCTAAAGGACTTGACGGACATTCTGACGCCGACGTTTTGTTGCACGCTGTAATGGACGCTCTTTTAGGTGCCGCGGCTTTGGGCGACATTGGGGGTCATTTTCCGGACAAGGATGATAAATACAAGGGGATAAGCAGTCTGAAACTTTTGGAAGAAGTAAAAACACTTGTTCTAAAAAATATTCTTCTAAAACACTTCCCACTAAATACACTCCCACACTGAAAATATTTCTGTTTTAGAATCATTCTTTAAAGGAAAGGACGTGAATTAAAATATAATTGAGTTTGTCGAGCATGAGAAATCGTTGTTAGAAAATTGTTGAAAAGAGTTTGTTAAAAAAGGAGTGTTTTAGAAATAGTTGCATTAAAAAAGAGTGTTCTAAAAAAGATTTACTAAAAAGGAATTACTAAAAGGAATATTTTTTGAAAACACTTCTCTTAAAAAACATTGTCTTTAAAAAATATTTACTCTAAAAACCATTCACTCTGAAAATTACTTCTTCA
>JAZSKF010000228.1:0-2137 GCA_045534715.1 Clostridia bacterium
TCAATTTTATTATTACCAAAAATATTTGTTACAGAAAGTACAAAAGGATTTGTTGTAATTTTTACTAGTATTTTTAAATTTTTTCTATAGAAAATAAGCACACCATTTTCATTTTCAAAGACAATTTCCGCGCTCATTAAATCTGCAAGTTCTTTTCTTAATTTACAGATTTTAAAATAGAACTGCATAAGTTCACAGTCTGTTTTATCCCAATCAAAATATTTTCTGTTAAACGGGTCTTTTTCGCCCTTCATGCCAATTTCATCGCCGTAATATATAGTGGGTGCACCCGGCAGCATAAACTGCAAAAAAACGGCAATTTTATGCAACTGTATATTCTCTCCAAGCAAACTATATAACCTCGGTGTGTCGTGGCTGGAAATAAGATTCATGCAACACTTAAAAATATCTTTCGGATAATTTTCTGCAAGAGACAAAATTTCTTTTGAAAAATCATCGGCACTTTTTTCCATTTTTAGAAAACCATTAATCGCATTTCTGAGAGGATCGTTCATAACACCGTCCAGCTCATCCCCAAACAGATCCCCTCTTCTTTCTCCGTAGCTTATTTTATTTGAGGCATCTTCCCATACTTCACCTATAATTAGTGCATCTTTTTTTATTTCTTTTGCTTTTGCTGCAATTTTTCTGATAAAATCGTCGGTTAGCTCATCTGCTACATCAAGTCTTATTCCGTCTGCCCCAAGCCCAAGCCAGAAAGGAATTACCTCATCGGTTATAAAATTCATAAATCCACTGTGCCCTTTTTTTATCTGCGGAAGTGTTTTTATCCCCCACCATGACTTGTAATCATAAGGATAATTATAAAATTCGTACCAGTCGGCATATACGGAATTTTCGTCATTTAACGCACTGTTAAAATACAAACTGTTTTCACCTGTATGAGAATAAACACCATCTATAATAATTTTTATATTTTTTTCGTGCGCTATATCGCATAAACTTTTAAAATCATTTGCCGTTCCAAGCATTGGGTCGGGCGAGAGATAATCGTATGTGTCATATCTATGATTGGAAAAAGCCTTTGAAATGGGGTTTAGGTATATTATATCCACCCCCAGCTTTTTAAGATAATCAAGTTTCTCGCAAATTCCCAAGAAATTTCCGCCAAAAAAATCAAAGTTCCAGTTTCCACTTGCGTCCGGTCCTGACATTGGAAGTTCGTCTACGTTGGAGTGAATGAAAAATGGCGTCAGTTTATCGGATAACTCAGGATTTCCGCTTTTAAAAAATCTGTCAGGAAAAATCTGATATATAGTTGCACCTTTGGCCCACTCCGGAGCAGAGTAATTTTTTTTGTAGCATGTCAGTTGCCATTTCTCTTTTTCGTTTATTTTGAAAAATCTATAGCTTTCAGTTTCGGTGTCAATTATAAAATAATAAAAATACAGACCCTTTTCACCAATGGATATTTCTGTTACAAAATATTCCTCATCCTCACGAAACATATCAAAGCTTTTATAAAATCCGTCTTCCCGTTCTAAAATTATTCTTGCCCACTTGGCACCATATTCCTTTGGAACAAAAATTCTAAACCTGCATTTTTCATCTTCTTTTAAAGCACCGAATGGTTTTTTATATTTAATGTCCTGACTGTCAAATTTTATATTCATAATTTAACGTTCCAAATGTTTTGGGCATATTCTCTAATTGACCTATCCGACGAAAAATATCCCGCTTTTGCAATATTGACAATAGACATTTTTTCAAATTCTTCCCTTGCAGCATAAACTTCTGCAGCTCTTCTGTGTGTCTTTGCGTAGGAATTAAAGTCTGCAATTGTCATATATTCATCTCCGCCGCCATATCCGCCTCTTAAAAGCGAATTTGATATTTCATCAAATCTTGCCCCGAGTTCTCCAGAGGTAAGCATGCCAATAACCTCTTTTAGTTCAGGGTTTTTATTTAAGTAGTCTGTTGGATTATATCCTTGTTTTTTGACATTTTCCACTTCGTGTGCTTTAAGCCCAAACAAGAAAATGTTTTCCTCGCCTACATTTTCAAATATCTCAACATTGGCACCGTCAAGTGTTCCCAGTGTAATGGCACCGTTTATCATAAGTTTCATATTACCCGTTCCTGGCGCTTCTTGCCCCGCAACAGAAATTTGCTCCGA
>JAZSKF010000206.1:0-3846 GCA_045534715.1 Clostridia bacterium
CCATAATTATCTTTGACATTATGGAGTGCAAATATAATAGTAAAATTCAGGAAGAACGCTTAAACTCAACCGCAAGCATTCCGAGAAATATAAGAACTATACCAAAAATTTTAAACAGAGTAATTGTTTCAACAGCACCGGTAGAATCGGGGATTACCAGACTGAAAAGGGTTGCAAAAACCGGTTCAAACATAAGTATAAGAGATGCATGAACAGGAGTTGTCGCTTTTTGTGCAAAAATGTGTCCCGAGTAGGCAAATGCGGTACAAAACAGACTCATTAGTGCGAGAATATAAATAAGACGCGGACTGAAGACGATTGCAACCGGTTCGGACAAAAACATAAAAATGATGTAGTAAAAAGAGGAGAAAAGCAGTACAAGTATTCCTGTTGCGATTGCCTCGTCAGGACGGACAAGTTTTTCTATCAGAACAATGTAAAAAGCATAAATGAATGCAGACAAAATATTGGCTCCGTCACCAATGTTAAGTGCGGAAATTCCACCGTCGCCAGCCGTCAGGAAATATAATCCAACGCCTGAAAATATAACACCCGCCCAAACGTTGAAATTAAGCTTTTTCCCAAAAAAGAAAAAGGCCATGAACGGAACCATTATAAGACTTAAACCTGAAAGAAACGCAGCATTTGTGGAAGAGGTAAACTTAAGCCCCCAGGCCTGAAGAATATTAACTGTAAAAATAAGCGTGGCAAGCAAAAAACTTGTTAAAATGGTGTGTAGTTTTATCTTTGACAGATGTTTGCGGAAAATAGCTGCAGTGATAATTGCTCCTGTGAAAAAACGGATGCCCAGCAGGGTGAATGTTCCGATATCATTTATAATAAGTTTCATAAGTGGGAAAGAAAGTCCCCATGCAGCAGCAACAAAAAACAAAAAAACGTCTGCCTGAAATCTTGTGAGTTTCATATTTACCAAGCCTCTCTTAGTTATTTATCTGTGCAATAGTTACAAGTGACGGGTCAAGAAGTTTTGATGCACGGGAAACGGAATCCATATCAATCAATTGGATTTCTTCAATAATATCTTCATTTGTTTTCACGCTGTCGTGTAGCAAAAGCTGTCTGCCCAGCGACGACATTATATGCTCGCAGCTTTCCGAAGAAAGAACAAAACTGCATTCCATCTGTTTTTTCGCAAATTCCAGTTCTTCGGAGGTTATGCCGTTTGAAAAAACATTCTGCATTTCTTCAAGAATGAGGTTTGTTACTTTGTCAAGATTGCTTTTCAGACAACCGGAATAAACAGAAATGTAGGAAGCCGAAACAAATACATTCGGGCAGGAGTAGACTGAATAGGCAAGACCAAGTTTTTCACGGATTTTCTGGAACAAACGGGAACTTGTGCTGCCGCCTAAAACGTTTGAAACAAGAGAAAGTGCAAATCGGTCTTTGTGGTCGTAAGGATAGCCCTCAAATGCAAGAGCAACGTGGGATTGTGAACCGGACTTTTTAACACAAACTTTGTTTTGGGTGAGTTTTGCATCTGGAACAACAACCCCCTTGCCGCATGAAATTGCTGGACCGTAATACTTTTCACAAAGTGATAGAAGCTCCGTTTCGTCAAAATTCCCTGCAACCGAAACAACAATATTCTTCCCGGAAAAGTGATTATTTATGTGCTCAAGAATAAGCTGTCGGTTAAACTTTTTAATGCTTTTTTCTGTGCCTAAAATTGTGTTGCCGGCGGGATGCTCAGGATAGCAAGCATCCGCAAGAATGTCATGAACAAGTTCTTCATGGGTGTCGTTGTACATATGTATTTCTTCTGCTATGACAGATTTTTCTGTTTCAATGTCCTTTTCGTCAAACAAGGAGCCAAAAAGCATATCGGATATAAGGTCAAGCGAGTCGCCCAAAAACTCCGGCAGAGTTTTTGTGTATATACAGGTGCAGTCCCGCGAAGTAAAAGCATTGAGATGACCGCCCATAAGTTCGGACAGGGTGGAAATATCAAATGCAGAACGGCGACCAGTGGCTTTGAAAAGCATATGTTCAATGAAATGTGAAATGCCGTGAAAAGGCCCCTCTTCAAAAACCGAACCGCTTTTTATCCAGGTGCCGACAGAAACACTTCTGGCAGTGGGGACAAACTCATATATCACACGGACTCCACCGGGTAAAACTTTTATTTTATGCATAGACAATCCTTTCAAACGAAAACAATTTATTACATTATACCATAAAATAACTACAATTTCAACATACGACAAAGAGAAAAAATGTAAAAAAGGCAGAGGATAAACAGAAAAACATAAGTTTAACTGCTTGACAACAGATGAAAAAAGTGGTATCATTGACTATGTATAAAAATATTATAAAGAAAGGTTTTGGTTTAACTATGAAAAAATTTGTTAAAGCTTTGAGCCTTGCAGTTGTTGCAACTTTAGTTGTTGCTCTTGTTGCAGGCTGCGGCGGTACAGGAACAAACTACACAGCAGAAAACACAAAATTCCTCATCGGCGGCACAGGTCCTCTTACAGGTGATGCTTCTTCTTACGGCATATCTGTTCAGGAAGGTGCTCAGCTTGCACTTGATGAAATCAATGCGGCAGGCGGATTAAATGGCATTTTGTTTGACTTTATCATAAAAGATGACAAAGCTACTGCAGCAGATGCGGCAACCGGTTATGACACACTTTTCGAAGCTGGTATGCAGGCTTCTATCGGTTCTGTAACATCAGGCAGCTGCGATTCTTTCGCATCAAGCGCAGTTGAAGACAATGTATTCCTTATGACTCCTTCTGCATCAGCAGCAAATGTTATCGAAGGCAGAGACAATGCTTTCCGTGTTTGCTTCGGTGACCCTGACCAGGGTGTATTAGCAGCTCAGGAACTCACATCCAAATTCAAAAACATCGGTTGTATTTATGACACAAGTGATGCTTATTCTTCCGGAATTTATGCAGCATTTGACGATGAAATGAAAAAAATCGGTGTTGAATATAAAACACAGACATTCGATGCTGAAAACAAAAAAGACTTTTCAACTCAGGTTGAAGCTCTTAAAGATTGCGACGTTATCTTCCTTCCTATCTACTACACAGAAGCAGGTTTTATTGCTAAAACTGCAGTAGCTAAGGATTGTGACGCTGTACTTTTCGGTTGTGATGGTCTTGATGGTATTTCTGACCAGATAGACGCTTCTGTTACAAACGAAGTTAAATACATAACACCGTTTGACGTTAACAGCACAGATGAAAAAGTTAAAGCTTTTGTAGATGCTTACACAGCAAAATACAACAAAGTTCCCGACCAGTTTGCAGCAGACGGTTATGATGCTATGATGGTAATTTTTGAAGCAATGAAAAAAGCAAACGTTTCAGATGTAACAATCAGCGCGTCTGACCTTTGCGACATTCTTGTTGCAACAATTACTGCAGAAGATTTCGTATACGTCGGCGCAACAGGCCAGATGACATGGGACGTTTCTGGTGCTTGTACAAAAGTTCCTACAATCGTAGAGCTTAAGAAATAAGAAACAACATAAGTTTATACACAGATAATTGGTTGGATGCATTTTTTGTGTCCAACCATAGTCTGTTTTTAAATGGTTAATTATAAAATCCGCTTGCAGGGTTTTATAATGTAAATCCGGGGAGGATGAATTCTATGAGTACTTTCATTGACGGACTTAGTCTGGGAAGCATATATGCACTTATAGCGCTTGGCTATACCATGGTTTATGGTATTGCTAAAATGCTTAATTTTGCACATGGTGATATTATCATGGTTGGTGCATATGCAATTCTAACAACACTTACAGTGGGAGGGCATCCGTTTGCGGCAATTTTAGTCGCAATTGTTATTTGTACAGTTCTTGGTGTTACC
>JAZSKF010000092.1:0-6848 GCA_045534715.1 Clostridia bacterium
TGCATTTTTTCCAGAAAAACAACAGAAGTTTCTGTTATAAATAATGGAGATGTTGCCACAGATCCTGTCATTTATATTTATAACATCGGAAAGACCGACTCTCCCGGGAGAAAAGACGGGATTTTTATTGAAAACAAAACAAGCGGCCAGAAGATACGGCTTGTTACCGAAACAGAAGAAAAAGAAAAGATTACTATTGATGTCAACAAAAGAAAAATAACAAGTTCTGTGAGGGGAAGCATTATTTCTCTTATATCAGACGACACCTTTTTAAACGATTTTCAGCTTTTGCCCGGAGAGAACAAAATAAATGTTTCAGTTTTTAATGAGGGCGAAACAGTCAATGTTGTGTGTAGCTCAAAAAACCTCTACAGGGAGGGGATATATTAGTGGAAGACGTTAGAATATACGACAGCAATTTTAATCTTATTCATATAGAAAACAGAGTTGTTTCTTCCAACTGGTCGGTTTATTTCAACGATGTAGGTAATTTTGAAATACATATGCTTCCGGAAACTGAGGCGGCAGAAGTTATTATGAATAATTTTAATTTTGAAAATGACAAAATCCCTATTGTTGTTCAGGGAGATTTGCAGGGAATTGTAACAGGAATAAGAATATGTGACGATTTTACTGTTTACGGAAGAACCTGCAACTGGCTTTTGACAAGAAAGGTTACACCCGCTTTTAAAAGCAGTGATTTTGGCATAGTGTGTACGCCTGAAAACATAGCGCGGTATGTGGTAGAAAAAGCTTTTTATGACCAGGAAAACTTTGTTTTGGGCGAGAAAATTGGTATGGCAGAAAGTGGGGGATTCTGGAGAAATACTTATCACTATACCAGTGATGTTGTTGCCGAAGTGCTGATGAATGAATACTGCGGACACAATATTTTCTTTGACACAAAAAATAAAAGATGGGTTTTTAATGTCCTTCCGGCAAGAAAAACAGACCTTATTCTTTCTGCCGGTAACAAAAATGCGTATGATACCGAATATGTTTTGAATTGCGACAAATTCTATTCTGCCTGCTGGTATGAACAGGAACAGGAGTTTGTAGACGGAGAGTTTCCTGACCCGGTCTGGACTTACATCAAAAAACATGAAAAGACAGGGATATACAGAGCGGAATGTGTTTTGGATACTTATGTAGGTAAAGAAGCAGAAAACACACTTAAAAAAAGTGGTCCAAAAGAAGATATTACAACGGGTGTTATGGATATTAAAGAGCAGGAGGACTATATGCTCGGGGATATTGTGAGAGTCCAGTATAATTACGGAAACATCAGAAAAACACAGGTGAAACAAATAACAGGAGAAAATATTGCTTTTGAAAAAGGCAGTGAAAGCAGACAGGTAATTTTGAGTAACTACAGAGAGGATGATGAAGATGGCATATAGTTTTGACTTTAAAGATAATATACTGTACGGCGCTGAGGACATCAATGCTATCAGAAGCAGTTTGATGACGAAAGGTGTCGTAGGCGAAACCAATGACAGCCTGAAAGTTCTGAAAGGAGAAGAAGGAAGTATAATTATTTCTGAGGGGCAAGCAATTTTTGAAGAGGGATGCCGGCTTGCTGTGGATAGTGACAAGGTTATACTGGAATATCCCACAGGTGTGAAAAACTATGTTTATTTGTACAATAACAAGCTTGCATCTGTCTGTGAAATAGTGGTTTCCCAAACAGAGCCGACAGGCGATTATGTAATGCTTGCAGAAATTTCCGCAGAGGGCGAAATAACAGACAAACGAGAGTTTACAGAGCTTAAAACAAGAGATGGAGAAAGATATATTGAATCTTTTTCAGGCGAACTTTCTGTTACTGATAATGTTCTCGACGGAACGGTTATCGGGTCGCTTGCTTTGCCGAAAATAAACAGCAGTCTGATTGACATTAACATTAACTTTGCAAATTCAACAATATTAACCTGTAAAATTCTACCAAAGGAAAACAATAAAATAATATGGCGTAAACATAATGACGTACACAGGGTACAGGATACCATTAGTGTTTCTGACGCCGGACGTGTTTGGAACATTACGGTAGATATAAACGGAAATCAATTAACGTTTAGTGTGGTATCTATGTCAAACCGCGGAAGCGGCAGTCTAAAAAGAATTATTATTGACGGAATATGTATGAGATAGGAGAATACCATGATTACATACAACATTTCAATAGAAAATTTTGTTAATAGCCAATATGAAAGTAATATAATATTCACTTCGGGAGACACAAAGGCGTATGCGTTTAAATTCCATACGCAGCAGGATTGCGAAATTCTAGTAAAAGCAAAACGCGCCGACGACGTTGTTGTAATAGGAGAGATAACAAAACCGGGCGTGGAATATGTTATTCCAAACAACATGTATGCTGCCTGCGGACCGGTTGTTTTTGAAATTGCTCTTTTAAGTGGTGACGGAGGATATATAACATCCAAACTTGTTTGTGCAACTGTGAGAGACGGTATAGGCTAAGAGGGAAGTGAAGAGGACGACAGATTCCCCGTTTTATCTCAGCTTATTTCAAAAGCCTATGAATTTGCTGAGGGAAAAGGATATTTGACTGCAGAGGATATTTCGGGCAAAGAAGACAAATCAAACAAGGTAAACAAAATAGATTCAGACAGCAGCGACAGTGAGTATCCTTCTGCCAAGGCAGTATATGATTATGACCACGACAAATGGCAGCTTATTGAAGTTGTAACGCTTGAGCATGATGTGCAGAGAGTATATTGCGATTTAAAAGGCGGTAAATATAAAGAACTTTATATCCGCTTTGTAGTGCCTACAATGAACCCTGACAATACAAGCAATTTCCAGAAAGGAAGAAGTTATGTATATGTTCAGGGAAATGATGTGGTATATGATGACGGCGATTATCGTTATGAGGACACAGGAAAGTCGTGGGTTTTAACACATCACTTGACGATGATAGGCCATATATGTACTTGTGAGCGAAGAATACTCGATGTTTTGAAGGCTCCATATCAGGCTACTTGGGGTACTACTGTTGGCAAGCCTATTGCCGACAATTATATAAGTGCATTAAATGTTTTGATGTATCCACTAACAACAAGGGTATTTCCTGCTGGCACAACTTATGAATTATGGGGGGTAAGAGCATAATGAAAAAATATGTAAATGGCAAATATCTGGATATGACAGTAGAAGAACTAAACGAAAAATTTGATGAGCTCCCCAAAAAATTCCCAACTGTTGAGGAGCGTATAAAAAAGCTTGAAGACATCATTGACAAGATAAAAAAATTTTTAAGATTGTAGGGGGACATAATGGATATTAAAACAAAGCTTGTTTCAGGGACAAGATGGAAAACAAAATGCCCCTATGATATGCAGCCTGAGTTTATTGTTATTCACAATACGGCAAACGACGCCAGTGCGGAAAATGAGGCAGAATATATGATAAATAATAGCAATGAGGCATCTTTTCATTATGTTGTGGACGATAAAAACATATACCAGTGTATTCCGGAAAACAGAAATGCATGGCATGCGGGAGATGGAGCTTTTGGAAAAGGAAATAGGCAGGGTATTGCAATTGAAATCTGCTATTCCATGTCGGGCGGAGAAAAGTTTTTAAAAGCGGAAGAAAATGCTGCAAAGCTTGTGGCAAGAATTTTGAAAAAATACGGCTGGAAGACGGACAGAGTGAAACCTCATCAGCTTTTTTCAGGGAAATATTGTCCTCACAGAACTCTTGACCTTGGCTGGGAAAGATTTTTAAAGATGGTTGAAGAAAATATGATGGAAGAAATTATTCTTGTAGAAGACATTGTTGGAGAACTCTCCGGCAGGGGAATTTTAAGCAATGTCAGTCTGTGGCTTAACAAGCTAAGTCAGGACGAAGACGCATATCATCTTGCAAGAAAAACAGTGAACTATATCAGGAGGGAAGAGCAGTGGACAAAGTAAAACTGACGGTAAGCACAGTAATAGGTATTATCTCTGCAAAACTCGGAACACTTGCCCTGCCGGTGTATATATTGCTGTTTCTTAATATGGCTGATTATACAACGGGTATAGTGGCGTCATATTACAAAGGGGAGAAAATATGCAGCAGAAAAGGGTTCAGGGGAATAGCAAAAAAGGTGTGTATGTGGCTTTTGATTATTGTCGGTGCAGTAACAGACAAACTGATTATATATGCAGCTGAATTTGCAAACATAAACATCGGAAATTCCTTTGCGGTAGGATGCGGTGTTGCAGTATGGCTGATATGCAACGAAATTATTTCGCTACTTGAAAACATAAGCGATATAGGGGTGAACATACCTGAATTTTTGCAGGGGATATTAACAAAAATAAAAGAAAAATTAAAAGGGCGCATCCAGTGATGGATGCGTCCTTTTTACAGATAATAATCTGCAGATAATTCTTTTATATTTCGTGTATCAAACGAAATATGATTTTCAAGTTTTTCTTTTGCATTTTTGATTTCATCGTGTGCAACCATAATTACAACAAGTTTTGTTTCAGCCAAAAACCGGTCAAAATCGTGGTATTGATTTTCAGCAATATCTTTGCTTACAAAGGGATCGTACACCTTTATGCCGGTTTTGTTTTTTTCTTTTAAAAAGTCGAGCAGCTGGAGTGTCGGACTTTCACGGGTGTCATCAACATTTTCCTTATAGGTCAATCCGTAAAGTCCCACGTCTGCCAAACTTGAAATGTTGTTTTCTTTCATAATCTCATAAATTCTGTCAATTACAAAGAGTGGCATTGAATCGTTTATCTGACGTGCAGAATAAATAATTTTTGCAAGGTCGGGATAGTCGCCAACTAAAAACCACGGGTCGACAGAGATACAATGACCGCCAACACCCGGTCCGGGACTTAAAATATTTACTCTCGGATGGTTGTTTGCAATCCTTATTATTTCATACACATCCATATTTTCCGACCGGCAGATTTTTGCAAGTTCGTTTGCAAAAGCAATGTTCACATCACGGAAAGTGTTTTCCACAACTTTGGTCATTTCAGCGGTACGGATGTCTGTGAGAATGATGTTGCCGTCACAAAAAGTAGCATAAACATCTCTTACTTTTTCGGCAACTTCTTTGCTGTCTGCACCAATGGTACGGCTGTTGTTTTTAAGTTCATATACCATATTGCCGGGGATTATCCGTTCGGGAGCGTGTACCAGATGTACTTTTTTGTTTAAAAGAGTTTCTTTGTCGGACACTACCGGACGGACAAACTTGTCAACGGTTCCGGGAGAAACGGTTGATTCTATTATTATAATTGCATTGTTTTTACATATTTCAAGAACGCTTTTTGTTGCTGAAACAACAAAAGACGCATCAATTTTTTTGCTTTCTTTATCATAGGGGGTTGGAACAGCAATTATATAAATATCCGCAGAAATATATTTTTCTGAAAATGTTATTCCTTTTGCCCGTGCACTTTCAAAAAGCTCAGGAAGCCCGTCCTCTTCAAATGTGACAGTTCCGGAATTAAGAGTTGCGACAAGCTCTTTGTTATAATCGGTTCCAACAACCTCGTTGCCGTGAGAAGCAAGCATAAGTGCTGTGGGAAGACCAATGTAACCAAGACCTATAACATTTATCATACTAACACTACCTTTCGAATTTGCCTTTCGGGCAATTTTTTATACAGATTCCGCACACTACACCACGGCCAATATGCTGGAATGCTTTTTTCATATATTCGGAGCAAGCTTGCCTGTCAAGAGATTTATCGGGGTTTGTCAAATCGTAAGGCTCACTGCTTATAGCCATAGCAGGACAAAGTTTTGCACAAATGGAGCAGTTGCCACAAATATTGTCTTCAAAGGGTGCATCAGTTTTAAGCGGCATATTGGTGAGGATTGTGCCAAGTCTGACTCTTGGGCCAAACTTTTTTGATATAAAAAGACCGCTTTTGCCTATTCCGCCAAGACCGGCAAGTCGTGCGGCAGTTTTGTGCTGGAAAAAACCGCGTGTGCCGGAAATGCTTTGAGAAGCGGCGACAGGAATATACAAAAACCCCTTTTTTTCAATTTCCATTCCAATCTTTAAAATAAGATTGTCAATGTGGGTGTTGACAGTTCTGTAATGGTGAAAATATACATGGGTAGGGGAGTCGGTTATGCCATCAATAACAGCATCGGACAGTTTTACAACAATTGAAACAGCATATTTAAAATCTTGTGTGCCGGTAAGCTCTGTTGAAGTTTCTTCGCCAATAAGAGCAAAACCTACATCCTGACACCCCATTGAAAGAATTTGCTTTTTAAAATCGTCCATCAAAAATCACCCCAACATCCATTCGAGGAAAGGCGCTGCTCCTGAAACAACAAGAAAATATGCACAGGAGACGATTACCGAGGCTAAAAGTACCCCAACAAAAATAGCCGGAAGAGCATATTTAAGGCGCATATCAAGAAGAGCAGCTATTAAAGCTCCCGACCATGCACCTGTACCGGGGAGGGGGATTGCAACAAATATAACAAGTCCCCAAAAATTGTTTTTTGAAACTTTTTCCGATTTTTTAAAGGCACGTTCTTCAAGCCCCTGAATAAATTTTCTAAGAGCACCGAGCCTTTTAAAATATTTAAAAAGGGGTCTTATAAAAAGCAGTATAAAAGGTATTGGGAGCATATTGCCCAGAACGGTCAAAAATATTGACAATGGCAAACTTATGCCCGAAGCGAGAGCAACGGGCAGAGCGCCTCTTAGTTCAATTATGGGAACCATAGATATCAAAAATGCCCACAGTTCTTTTGAAGCCTTTAAAAATTCCATAAAAATGCCTTTCAAACTTTATCTTACATAAGGATAAGGATTAACCTTAACGCCATTTACAATAACTTCGAAATGAAGG
>JAZSKF010000045.1:0-1619 GCA_045534715.1 Clostridia bacterium
GTAGGTGTAACAGAATTTATTGAAGGTGAATCTGTTTGCGGTTACCTTATCGAAAAAGAAATTGAATTTTTAGGAAACGCTGTTAATAACCCTGTTCGTCCTTGTGTTGCAATTCTCGGTGGTTCTAAAGTTTCATCCAAAATTTCTGTTATAAACAAACTTCTTGAAAAAGTAGATACACTTATAATTGGCGGCGGTATGGCTTATACATTCATGAAAGCTGCCGGCGAAGAAATTGGCAACTCGCTTCTTGAAGCAGACTATCTTGACTATGCAAACGAAATGGTTCAGAAAGCCAAAGACAAAAATGTTAAACTTCTTTTGCCTATCGATACAGTAGTTGCTAAAGAATTCTCAAACGATGCCGAGTATAAAACTGTTAGCCGTGGCGAGATTGAAGCCGGTTGGATGGGTCTTGACATTGGCGAAGAAACAATTAAACTTTATGCTGACGCGGTTCGTGATGCAAAAACAGTTGTGTGGAACGGACCTATGGGCGTATTTGAAATGTCCAACTTTGCAAAAGGCACAAACGCTATTGCTAAAGTTTTGTCTGAGATTGATGCAACAACAATTATTGGCGGCGGCGACTCTGTTGCAGCTGTAAACCAGGCGGGTCTCGGCGACAAAATGAGTCACATTTCAACAGGCGGCGGGGCATCCCTCGAATTCCTTGAAGGAAAAGACCTCCCCGGCATTGTTGCTCTTAACGATAAATAAGTTTTTAGAAAAGGAAATTTAAAATGAGAAAAACAGTTATTGCAGGAAACTGGAAGATGAACAAGCTTCCTTCCGAGACATACAATTTTGTAAAAGAAATTGCAAAACTGACAGAAAATTCTTCTTGCAGTGTTGTGTGCTGTACCCCTTTCCTCTGTCTTTCTGAAGCTATTAAGGCTGCAGAAAATACACATGTAGAAATTGGTGCTGAAAATCTTCACTTTGAAGACTCGGGCGCATACACTGGCGAGATAAGCGCAGATATGCTGAAAGCTATCGGCGTAAAATATGTTATTATCGGTCATTCTGAAAGAAGACAGTATTTTGCCGAAACAGACGAAACCATTAACTTAAAAACAAAAAAAGCGCTTGAAAAAGGGCTCATTCCTATAGTCTGTGTTGGTGAAAGTCTGGAAGAGAGGGAATCGGGCGTTACAATGGACCTTATTTCCATGCAGATTAAAAAAGCTTTTATGGGCATTTCAGCAGAACTTGCAAAGAAAATAATTGTTGCTTATGAACCCATCTGGGCTATAGGCACAGGAAAAACTGCAACATCAGACCAGGCCCAGGAAGTGTGCCTTGGCATAAGAATTGTTCTGTCTCAGCTTTATTCCAAAGACCTTGCAGATGAAATTACCATTCAGTATGGCGGCAGCATGAATGAAAAAAATGCCGCTGAACTTCTTTCAAAGCCGGATATTGACGGTGGACTTATTGGCGGGGCTTCTCTTGTTGCCGAAAAGTTTGCTGCCATCGCTTACGCCGCAAACTAAATAATTTAGCAAAAAGGGCGATTTTTCGCCCTTTTGAATTGCAGAAAGGAAAATATAAAATGAAAAAACCATTATGTCTTATGATACTTGATGGCTATGGAGTTGCTGCTCCCGGCGAAAACA
>JAZSKF010000153.1:0-3387 GCA_045534715.1 Clostridia bacterium
CTAAAGGGTGAAGGCATTGACGAGGCGGCAGCAGCCGCAATAAAGGTCGCAAAAAGCGGCTCCGTTATGCCGTTACATATCTTTTCGGGCACCGTCGAGCACGCGATTGCTCATATTGAGGAAGCGTGTTTGCATCATTTGCCGGATGAACAACAAAGATGGTATGCGATAAAAGTTTTTGAACGTGACGAAAAAGTGCTTTCACAACTTAGCATAGAAGAAAAAATACTTTCTCATATCGAAAAGGATATCAGAGCGGCAGAACTTGAACTTGATGATGATGCGGTAAGCATTATAATTAACGAAAGGTATACATATATCGGTGAAATTGTAAAAAAATGCTGTAAAAAGAAATACCGTGGACTACATACCTTGTCAGACAAGATTGATAAAGTTGTAACAAACAGAATTCTGGCGCTTCCCATATTTGCTGCAGTTATGTGGCTTGTATACACGCTGTCTATTGGAACCATTGGAGACTGGACTGTTACATTTATGAACGACGGTCTTTTCGGCTCTTTCGCTGAAACCTATCAAAGTGGATTTTTGTCAACATGGCACAGCGTACCGGAGCTGTTTGATATGTTGCTTCTGAACGCGGAGGGCGTGCCGAATGTTGCCCCGTGGCTCTATTCTCTTATACAGGACGGAATAGTTGGCGGAGTCGGTGCGGTGCTTGGTTTTGTTCCGCAAATGCTGGTACTCTTTTTGCTATTGTCCTTGCTGGAAGACTGCGGATACATGTCGAGAATTGCGTTTATAATGGACAGAATCTTTAAAAGATTCGGACTCTCGGGCAAATCGTTCATCCCCATGCTTGTTGCGACGGGTTGTGGCGTTCCGGGTATCATGGCAAGCCGTACCATTGAACAGGATAAAGACAGAAAAATGACAATTATGACCACCTGCTTTATGCCTTGCGGAGCCAAAATGCCGATAGTGGGGCTCATTTCCGGTGCGCTTTTCGGAGGAAGTCCGTGGATTGCGACAGCTTCGTATTTTATAGGAATAGCGGCGGTAGTTGTTTCGGGAATTATCTTGAAGAAAACAAAAGCCTTTGCCGGAGAGCCTTCACCGTTTGTTATGGAGCTTCCGCTCTATCATGCTCCTGTTGCAGGAAACGTTCTCCGTGCAACCTGGGAGAGAGGATGGTCTTTCATCAAACGTGCAGGTACCGTGGTGCTTGCGGCAAGTATAATAATATGGGTTATGGGAAGTTTGTCTTTTGAAAACGGACTGCATTATATAGACGGGTCTGCGGGAGAGGCGTCAATTCTCGAATCTATCGGCAATCTGATTGCGTGGTTGTTTGTTCCGCTGGGATTTGGCAACTGGCAGTCGGCAGTTGCTACAATTCTCGGTCTTGTTGCCAAAGAAGAGGTTGTAGGAGTGTTTGGTTCCCTTGCATCTATGACAGATATAGAGACATCGGCGCAGCTTGCGATTATAGGAGAACTGTTTTTTGGCGGAAGCGGTCTTGCGGCTTTTTCATTCCTGGTTTTCAACCTTCTTTGTGCCCCCTGTTTTGCGGCAATGGGCGCAATAAAAAGGGAAATGAACAACGCAAAATGGACATGGGGAGCAATTGGATATATGACGGCGTTTGCCTATGCCGTTTCTCTGATGATATACCGGATAGGACTGTTTTTAGCAGGAGAGTTCACCATCTGGACAATTTTTGCACTTGCGGTTTTGGTTCTTATGATTTATCTTGTTGTAAGACCTAATAAATATGAGCATGCGCTCGCGAAAAACATAAACACAGGAGGAGTTCATTTTGAATAATATGCTCACTGTAATTGTTGCGGCTGTCATTGGAATAGTTTTTGTTGCGATAGTTGTTTCTGAAATAGTGAAACGCAAAAAAGGGAAAAACTCTTGCGGCTGCGGATGCAGCGGATGTGCAATGTCAGACGTTTGCCATAAAAAATAACAAAAGGTGTGTTCCAACAGGAACACACCTTTTCTCTATATATTTCCGCCCTTTTCTCTGGCGTGATAGAACAGATATTGTTGTGCAATTCCGCAATGCTCGCCGAAAAGCTCTCTGCCGGCAGTGCGAATTTGTTTTAAGTTACTGCATTTTTCAGGATAAAGTTTTTGCATGGTGTTTTTGATCCAGACGTCAACCGGGAAAACCTCTGTTCTGCCAAAAGCAAAAAGAAGTATGCAATCGGCAACCTTTTCGCCAACGCCGTTTATTTTCATAAGTTCTTTTTTCAGAGAATCGGTATCCAGAAACTCGCATTTATGCAAATCAATTTCACCGCTTGCAACCTTGTTTACGGCATCAACAATATATTTTGCGCGGAAACCTGCACGGATGGGGGAAAGGTCTTCTTCGGTTATTCCCCAAAGACCCTTTGCATCCGGGAAAGAAAAATGTCTGCTGCCCAGAGGCTTACCGAAATGTTCACATAAAAGACCGATAATCTTTTTAATCCTCGGGATGTTGTTGCTTGCGGAAATTATGAAAGATACAAGCGTTTCCCAGGGGTCCTGACGGAGAATACGTATACCCTCACCTGAAGAAATTGCCTTTTTTAAAATAGTGTCCGAAGAAAGAGACTGTTTGATTTTTGAATAATCGCGCGACAAATCAAAATATTTTGCCCATATATTTTCATAATCTTCCATATTGGTGTTTAAAAGAACAATACGGTCTTCCTCGGTTTTTAAAGACAATACCCTACCGAAAGCAACTCCCTCGAAAACACTATCATCTGTTTGTTCCCAGCGGAAACACTGACCGCAGTCAAAGGTTTGTTTAAGACAGAAGTCTTTGCTGTTTTCTATTATTATATTGTTGTTTTCCTGATATATCTTCATAAAAAATCACCTTTACTAAAGTATAGCAGAAAAAGACTGAATTTGCAAATAAAAAACGCCTGACGGCGTTTTTTGTTAGTCGTAAAGAGGAACTTTGATGTGGTCGCCCACATTCAGTGTGTCGGATTTTAAGTTGTTAAACTTTTTAATATCTTTAATTTCCTTGCGGACATCGCCGTTGCACATGCTTTCTGCTATAGACCACAAAGTGTCGCCGCTGCGAACAACAACTGTTCTGTATTCTCTTTCCTCGGAGGGAATATATGAAAACGCCATTGTGCACGCCTGGATTAACATAAATAATGTTAAACTGAAAACCATAAGAGCTCTGAAAAGTTTGTTTTTATCAATTCTTTTTGAGTATGTCATAATGTCAAATCCTTTCTGGAAAATTCATTGTCGAACGTCTGTTTGATTATAGTATAACAGAACAAATGTTCTTTGTCAATAGTTTTTTCAAAAATTTCCAAACAAATGTTTGACAAAAGATTTTTTTTGTGGTATAATAGGAACAAATCAGAGGGGATGGTGGCTAAAATGGCTCGTACAAAAAGAGAG
>JAZSKF010000171.1:0-2997 GCA_045534715.1 Clostridia bacterium
AATTGTAGAAATGTATTTGGAAGATAATATTACATATGACAGCGGCAGGGAAACTTATTATGAACAAGCCCAAGAGGTTATAAAAGAAAATCTTATAATAGGTTGTGGAGTGGGAGGCTCTTCATATCCGCTATATGAAAAAGTTAAAGGCGGACCACCGATTGGAGTTGCAAGGACCTATTCGCACAATCTGATATTAGATATACTCATGGAATTTGGGATATTTATCGGGGGGGCAATTCTCGTTTTGCTTGTTCTTTTGATAGTGAGGGCATATATAATACACAGAAATGAAGAAGTTGTCAGCTTTTTGTTTTTATTCTTCTCGACCACAATTCCAAAGCTTATGTTTTCGAGCACATATATAGGCGAATCGGTTTTCTTTATGTTTATCGGGCTTTTGATGAATTTGAACTATGCACACTTGGACACCCAAGAAACTTATGAGCGGGGTGCAGAAAATGCTTAATGGCGAACAAAGATATATGATACACCTGCTGGCTTGTGCCATAAGGGAAAAAACGCCCGAAAATCCACCGGACGGGTTTGCATGGGAAAAACTGTATGCTCTTTCGGACGAGCAGAAAATATTGCCCATAATATTTGATGCCGTGAGAAAACTTCCCGAAGGGGAAAGGCCACCCCGTGAGCTTATGGAGAAATGGACACAAACAACAATGACCTGTGCATACTTTTTCTCAAAACAGGTTGGGGCAATGAAAAATGTGTTTGAACATGCCAATGTTTCGGGCGCTGATATGCTGGTTCTCAAAGGTTATGTTATAAGAGACCTTTATCCTGTTCCTGAACTTCGGACCATGAGCGACTGTGATGTCATTATAAAAAAAGAACAGCTGGAACTTGTGAAAAATGTGTTTGCGGGCGAAGGCTACAGCGTATCGCGCGAACTTGAAACCACTGTGGAATTCGGTAAAGAAAACTTTTTGAAATTTGAGACCTTTTACGAGGTTTTTTCAGGGATTGAAAAAAAAGCAGAATTCGACTGTGATATGTGGGAAAGCTCGCAACCTCTTGTTGGAGAGCACGTGAGAAAACCTTCAAATGAGGATATGCTGGTTCATCTTGTTGCCCATCTTGCAAAACATGCACGCAAAAAGGGGGCTGGGGTCCGCAATATTGCAGACATTGTACTTTTTATTGAAAAAAATATTATAGATTTTAATTATGTCATTGACAAATTAAAACTTCTTAACCTGGAAAAGTTTTTCTACGGACTTTTGCACACTGCGAGAATATATTTTGATATGTCGCCGCCTCTAAACTATCCGCCGCAGGACGAGAAAATGCTTGAACACTTTGTCAATTTTACGTCAAAAAACAGTGTATACGGCGTTATGGACAATGTTTTCATATATGACGTACAAAATGCAAAAGGAAGCAAATTTTTAAAAATTAAAAATTACATTCAAAGACTGTTCCCACCGGTGAGTAAGCTCACGGTTTCATATACATACGCAAAAAAACGTCCCATTTTATTGCCGGTGGCGTGGCTTCACAGACTATTTAAAGCGGTTTTCATTGACAAAAGGTCTATAAAAACAAACATAAACAATATGCGGACGGCCACAGAAAAGATTGAAGGACAAACAGAATTTTTAGAATATTTTGAACTTGATTAAAGACATAAAAGGAAATGGTAAAATGAACAGATTTAAAACATTTTTAAAAAGAAAAAACATTGTATTTTCAGCTAAAAGATATGGGATAGATGCACTTTCTGCTATGGCGCAAGGACTTTTTGCATCGCTGCTGATAGGAACGATTTTAAAAACTATAGGTCAGCAGTTTGGAATAGATATTCTAGTTCAAATTGGTACATACGCAGCAGATACAATTAACCACCCTGAAGTGCAGGGGGCTGCTATGGCGGTAGCTATAGGTTATGCTTTAGCCTCTCCGCCTCTTGTTTTATTTTCGCTGGTAACTGTTGGTGCTGCGGCTAATATTCTCGGAGGAGCCGGTGGACCGCTGGCAGTTTTCTTTATAGTGGTTGTAGCTGCTGAGTTTGGTAAGCTTGTAAGTAAAGAAACAAAGGTTGATATAATAATAACACCTGCTGTTACAATAATTATTGGTGTTCTTCTTTCTATGTGGTTTGCTCCATATCTTGGCAAAGCTGCGTCGGCAGTAGGCCAGGCAATAATGTGGGCAACAGAGCAGCAACCACTTATTATGGGTATTTTAGTTTCCGTAATTGTAGGCATTGCGCTCACACTTCCTATAAGCAGCGCGGCAATATGTGCGGCACTTGGACTTACGGGACTTGCCGGCGGTGCAGCTCTTGCGGGTTGTTGTGCACAAATGGTGGGGTTTGCTGTTATGAGCTTTAAAGAGAACAGATGGGGTGGCCTTTTAGCACAGGGGATAGGTACCAGCATGTTACAGATGGGCAACATTGTAAAAAACCCGAAAATATGGATTGCCCCCACACTTGCTTCTGCTATAACAGGACCAATTGCTACCTGCTTATTCAAGCTTGAAATGAACGGAGCTGCAGTCTCTTCAGGAATGGGAACATGTGGATTTGTCGGACAAATTGGTGTATATACAGGCTGGCTTAATGATATTGCAAACGGAAGTAAAATGGCTATAACATCTGTGGACTGGATTGGTCTTGTGCTTATTTCGTTTATTCTTCCGGCAATTATTACATGGCTTATTTCTCTTCCGCTTAGAAAAATTGGCTGGATAAAGCAAAACGACCTTAAACTTGATTTATAATAAAAAAAGCAAGTATTTCTAAAAAATACTTGCTTTTTTTAAAGCAGTGTGGTATAATCGTGAAAGTGGTTAGGAAAACCGGGAAGTTATGGGCGCATAGCTCAGCTGGGAGAGCATCTGCCTTACAAGCAGAGGGTCACAGGTTCGAGCCCTGTTGTGCCCACCAAAAAACCTACCGAATAATCGGTAGGTTTTCTTTTTATTTCTGATTGAAAAAGAAATAACACAAAAGCATCAAGCATAAAAAAATCAAAT
>JAZSKF010000146.1:0-5294 GCA_045534715.1 Clostridia bacterium
ATGGCTACGATCCGACTTGCATTTACAGGGAAAATCATAAGCCCTGCAACAAGTGCTATAACTAAAATTTGCGAAACAATTTTCTTCATAACATCCTCTCCTAACTTAAATTTTACTATTTAAATTTTACCATATTTACACACTGCTTGTCAATAAAAAAGGCTGGAATCATTTACGAAAAATGATGCCCGTTCGGCGATTGGTCTTAAGAGTTATTCGCCGTTATTGTATATTTTTAATTATACACCTGCACTGCTGTATGTAGTAAGTTTGTAGTCGCCTACATTTCTTGTAATTTTAATTTTTGCCTGTGGTTTTGAAGGTGTAAGCTTAAGCTGAAGTTCTCTGTAAATGCTGCTTTGTCCGCGTTTTGCGAGGAACTGACTTGTTGTTCCAGCATCCCAACTGAATGTTAAAGTTTTGCCATTATGTGCAGCAATAACATTGTTGTTTGCCGAGCTATAAGTAAGTGTAGCTCCCGAAACCTGACTGCTGCGGTCAATAAGCGGAATCTGAATCCAGAGGTCGTCTCCTGCTTCAACACTTTCAACACCACCCTCAATTTCCATTCCTTCGTCAGTCATTGTGTATGTCCACACAACCTTTTTGCCACCATAGCAGTTCTGTCCCGAAATCTTGAACTTCTTGCCCGCCTCAAGCCATGTAAGCTCGTTATGATATTCTTTACCTTCTATCATAATATCGCCATTTGCAAGTGTACCAACAACACCGGATGTAACTATTTTATCAAGCTCAAATTTTCCGCGGTAATCTCGGCTTGTTTCATTATAACCAACAGGACCGGCACCGAGAGGATCCACCGAATAATTAGGTTTCCGAGATGTCATAACAGTCGAGAAATATTCATCCCAAATTTCCATTGGTGCTGCAGTATGCCATGAAAGACCGGATATTACATCAAGACTATTACTGTAGAATATCTGATAGTACATACCTTTGTGTTTAATACCAATTGCACCTGCTCCAACGTCATACACATAATAGTCTTTTTGCTGTGCATACGGAAGAACAGGAACTTCGCTTTCCACAAAGTTTTGGTCTATGTGACGAGACATATAAGGAAGCCTGGTTGTTCCCGCAAAATAGGCATCGGGAGATTCTTCTGTATACATTTTGCCCCATCTCCACCAATTTTTATCTATATAAAATGCTGCTGAATTTGCGTTAATAACGCCGTTCTGGGTTCCGTATGTAATTGTTATAGTTGCAGGATTATTTGTATCGGCTGCTCCTGCAATATAGTTTGCTTTTGCTCTCGGGAAATCTCTTATAAGATAGAAATTACCAAGAACTGTAGATCCGTTGCCAAGACCGTTGTGCGTGCGGCTTGTAAAAGCATCGCTCTTAATTTTTTCCCCATCATCATTAAAATCGCCTACTGACGGTGCATAGAAAAGTGAATCAAACTTAAGAGCCCGTTCTGTTCCCACAATGAGTTTTGCTTTTGTATACGCATCCTGGCGCTCTTCAGGAAGCTCATGCAAATAGCTGAATACAAGCGAAGCCCATAACCCTTCGTTCATTCTCTGATATTCGGCACCATCTGCACCACCTTCAACCCAATAGCCGAGAGGTGCCTGGCCTGTGTAACTTCCAAGATTTGAAGGGTGAACAACACCATCTATAGAACTATTGAAGAAATCAAGATAGTGGTCATCTTCCGGGAAAGCAAGCGCACCGTAAAGTGCCGCTTCCATACTACAGAGAATCTGGTTTGTATTACCCTGTCCTCTGCCGTACATCATATGTTCTATAATTTCGCCAATCGCCTGGTCAGTGATTTTTCTTGTTTCAGGCGAAAGGAAGTTTCTTACCTGGTAATAGCCGGAAGGCATACCATGTTCTCCGAGATAAAACTGTGTTTGTGTCCAGTAGCTATAAAGTGCACTGTCGTAAGGGTCTTTTCCGTATAAAGCACCGCCCGGATTCATTGTAAGTGCCCACGCCAGATACTGAAGTTCTATTCTTTTTCTGATCGCTTCGTTATTATACCAGTAGTTTGTTTCGGCATTTGTTGTAAGTGCACCGGTAAGATTTGCCTTTCCAAGCCAGCCTCTCTCTGAACCGCCATCCGCCGGGTTAACAGTACTGTGTTCCCACCAAAGCGTAGGCCACTCTCGTTCTCCTCTTAAATATGGTCCCATATACATTCCCATAAATGGGCTTTCAGGGGCAAGAACCTGAGCATCACAAGCAGTTTTTATGCCTATTGTGGTGCTGGCATATGCCGCACCTAAAATAGCTTCTGCAACAATGTTATCAAGAGACTGCGGACGGGTAGAAGGTGCAAGATTTGTGTCAACTGCAAATGCTGACTGACTACCCGCTTCATTGTATATTTCAGTCATTCTTTCTCTGGCTTTTGCCTGGAGGGGACCAAATGTCTGAAGATTTACATATTCGTCTTCATAATACACAAAGCCGCCTTTTAAGTCTTCTGCCATCGCAGCTGTAGGACAGAGCAGTCCTGACCCTCCGAGAAGAGAAAATCTACCTCTAAAGTTGTTTGCAACCTCAAGTCTGTAAACCTGTCCGGCTGTAAGGTCTTTCATATTAACACGGCCAACATTGCCGTTGTCAGTATATCCTGTGCTTGCAGGAGTTGTATGAAGAGGAGTTGCGCCTGTTTTTGTATAAACAGATGCTGTTGCATTTTTCTGTGCTATACCAAGGCAAAGTGTGTCATATTTTTCCGGAACCCAGAAATAGCTTGTTTTTGGAGTTGTATCTGTGAAAGTAAACTCCGGTTCACCGTAGACACCCCAGCTGGTCGGCGATTTAACGCCTACTGTCATTATATCATAGTTTCTGCCACCAACAAACTGAATTCTGTATATGCCGGCAGGGCCGCTTGGAATATTAACAATTTTTTCCATTGTGCCGTCGTTTTTGTAATAGAGGTTAACTCGGCAAACAGTAAAACCGTCCGGTCCTATGATTTTACAGATAACCTTGGGGTCGCCATGCAGGTGTTCTGATTGATTAGTTGCAGATGTTGTTCTTGCAATATAAATTTCACCGGGAGCACCGCTAAATTTTGCAAGCATTCCGTAACCGAACAAACTTGCCTGCTGGTATGCACCACCACTCTGCAATACATTAAAGTCGTTTTGTATATTGTCGGAAGAGGTTATGTCTCTTATAGTGTAAGCCACTTTTTCATCTTTAAAGAGGAAAAACATATTGTAAACGGCATCGGCAAGGTCTTTTCCTTTAACTGTTGCTGCCGGGCTGAAAAGTTTGCCCATCTCGCCTTTTACAACACCGTCTGTGAGACCTTTTGCAACATAATCTTTCGCCCATGAGCTTACGCTGCCGTAATCCTTCATAAGCTCTGTTGCATATTCTGTGTCAGAAAAGCTATGCCCTAAAATCTCATACGCTCTTACAAGCATAATTGTAAACTCTTCTTTTGTCACCGAAGCATCAGGACGAAATTTCCCGCCGGAGCCTGAAACGATTCCTAAATTTGTTGCAAGGGTTATCTCTTTTGCATATGTATGACTTGACGTAACGTCAGTATATGTTCCGTCATAGTCAGGTGTAAGATTGCTGACAAACTTTGCAAGAACAGACGCAGCCTGAGCACGCGTGATTGTTGTTGTTTCGCTGAGCGTACCTGTCTTCCAAAGATTGTTCTCCGTGAGATATGTAATCGCATCATTGCTTGCATTAACAGGAAAAATCATCATTCCTGCAATGAGCACAATAACAAGAATCTGGGAAATAATTTTTTTCATTTTCCTCTCTCCTCAAAATAATTTACATACAACTTACTAATTTTTATAATATACTATATAAATATATCTTTTTTCATTCTATCATAAACAGATTTTTTTGTCAATAATCATTATCCACATTATCCAGCATTTCCTCTGCCTGTGCAATTGCCTTTTCGCTTATGTCTGCACCGGCATTTATTCTGGCGATTTCCCTAATTCTTCCCTCTCTGCTTAAAAGCAAAATTTCTGTATGTGTTTCACTGTCGGTCATCTTTTTACGTATCAGAAAATGACTGTCTGCTTTTGCAGCAATATGCGAAGAATGTGTTATGACAATTGTTTGGTTTTTGCTGCTCACCTTTTTCAGCTTGTCCGCAACTTTTTGAGCAGTTATACCGCTTATGCCGGTATCTATCTCGTCAAAAATATACGTTTTTTCCACATCAAAATCGGAAGTTAAACTTTTAATTCCCAGCATTATTCTTGAAAGCTCCCCGCCCGAAGCAATTTTTGCCATAGGCTTAAGGTTTTCACCGGCATTAACAGAAATCATAAACTCTGCTTTGTCTTTGCCTGTCGCAGACAACTTGTCCGTCTCTTCAAACTGCACCTCAAACCTTAGCTTCGGCATGTTTAAATCATGCAGTTCTTTCAATAAATCTGATTCAAATTTTTCAGCCGTATTTTTTCTGAGCACTGTTATTTGGTCCGCAACAGTTTGCAGCTGTTTTTCAAGTAGAACCTGCTCACTGTTATATTTTTCAAGTTCTTCGCTGCTTGTATAAAGAGTTTCCAGTCGTTTTGCAGCGTTTTCCGGAAACAAAACAAGTTCGTCAAGCGTGCACTTATATTTGTTACACATTGTTTTTAGCGCATAAAGTCTGTCAGACAGACTGTCAAGCTCGCCCTCCTCCCACGATGTCTGGGACAACAAAGAGGACGCCTCGTTTGCTACGTCATCAAGTGTATATGCAAGGTCGCTCAGCCGTTCTGAAACATCCTGGTATTCTTCAGATATGTTGGCCAATTCTTTCATTTCGCCTGCTGCTGAATGAAGCAAATCCCGTGCACTGATGTTGTCTGACGAAAGAAGGCCGTTTACCTTGTTTAACACATTTGTTATCTTCTCGTGATTTTTGAGACGGTTTATTTTTTCTTCCAGTTGTTCATCCTCATTCTTCTGCGGATTTAACGCCTCAATTTCCTTAATCTGAAACTCAAGAAGTTCCGTTTCATATTTGCGTCTTTCAACATTTTCCGTTAATTCTTTTATTAAATCCGAAACCTCTCTCAGACGGTAAAACAATCTTTTATATTCGTCCATTTTACAAACAAAATTTCCATCTGCTCTTTCATCCAGAAGCTTCAGCTGTTTATCGTTTGAATATAGCACGGCCGTATCCTGTTGGCCATGGATATTAACAAGAATCTCTCCTATTTCTTTTAGTTGCGACACCTGAGAAAGCAATCCGTTTATTCTGCAAGCTCCACGCCCATTTTCCTGAATTTCCCTATAAATAAGAAGAGTTCCGTCTTCCGTTCTTTCTATTC
>JAZSKF010000190.1:0-2449 GCA_045534715.1 Clostridia bacterium
GGACGGTACACATCACAAGCTATAAGAAGCGGACGTTTGCCCTGCTTTTTCAAAAATCCGCCAAGCTTTCCTGCAGTTGTTGTCTTACCTGCACCCTGCAAGCCCGTCATCATTATAACCGTTGGCGGTTTTGAAGAAAACTCCAGTTTTGCTTCTTCTTTTCCAAGAAGTTCAACCATTTCTTCTTTAACAATTTTTATAATATGCTGAGCCGGCGTAAGACTCTCTAAAATCTCAGCACCAACAGCACGTTCAGAAGCTTTTTTAACAAAATCTTTAACAACTTTATAGTTTACATCTGCTTCGAGCAGAGCAAGCCGTATTTCTCTCATGGCATTTTTAACATCAAGCTCTGTTACCTTACCATGATTTTTCATTTTTCTGAAGGTGTCTTGAAGTCTTTCAACCAAACTATCAAATGCCAAATTTTTCACCTCAAATTTCAAGTTCTGATATAAGCTTAATTATGGGCTCGGTTTCCTTGCTGTCGACATCTATTTCAAGCACCATACTTTTCAGTATATCCAATTTCTGTGAAATATCTTTAAACCTTTCGGCAAGCCCAAGTTTTTCTTCTGTTTCAGCTAAAATGCTTTCAGCTTTTTTTATAGCATCACGAACTCCCTGCCTGGTAATCCCTATATCCTCTGCAATTTCTCCCAAAGACAAATCTTCGTTATAATAAAGTTCCATAACATCTCTTTGCCTTTCGGAAAGCAGACTTCCGTAAAAATCGAGTAGCATTCCGTTTATGAAATTTTTAGCCATCAAATCACCTGTAAAGCAAATTACTTTACATATTATAACACGGCAATATTATCTTGTCAAGCATTTTAATAAAACTTTTATTTTGTTCGGGGAGTTATTTCGTTCCACATTGTAAAACCAAGAATTAGAATTCCTCCAACAACTTGCCAGAAAGTCATCATCTCGCCTAATATAGCAACAGAAATAACAACTGCAACAAGTGGGTCGATGTAACTTAGAATTGCGGCTTTTTGTCCCGGCAATTCCTTAAGAGAATAAAAATATAAACAATATGTTATGCCGGTATGTACAATCCCTACAATGAGAAGATTTATCCAGCCGACACCATCCAGAAGGTTAAGCGAAATTCCGCTTGTTGCAAAAACATATGGAACGAGAACAACAATTGCCGCAATAAACTGCAAAAAAGTTCTGTGAATTCCATCAACATTCTTTATGAATTTGTTAAGCAAAATTACAGTTGCATAGAAAACCGCCGCACCAAGTCCGAACAAAATGCCCACAAAATCTTTTCCGCCGTCCAATTTACCTATGCCGGTAATCATTATAAGCCCAACAGAAGACATTGTGAAACATATTACTTGTTTTACGGTTAGCTTTTCCCGGAAAAGAATGGGGCAAACAGCCGTAACAATAACCGGAGCAAAATAGTAGCTAAGCTTAACTGCTAAAACGGTTGTGTATTTATAGACCTCAAACAATAAAATCCAATTTATTCCCATTGCCACGCCCGAAGCAAGTAAAAGCGGCACTTCTTTTTTTATCTTCGAAAAGGGTATTTTCTGTTTTGTAACAACAAGGAAAAGTGCAATCATAACAGACGCCAGAATAGCACGGTATAGCGCAAGCTCTCCTGAGGAAACAGAAATGTTTCGCACAAAGGGACCAAGCGTACCAAATATTATCATTGAAACAATTAACATTAAGCGTGGATTTAATATTTTTTTCATTATTTTTCATTCCTTTTATCTCGTTCGGTGGTGGTGATGGTGGTGTCCGCAATTTTCAGCATGCTGAATGTGGCAATGTTCATCGCAACACTGTTCTCTGGGATTTTCAAGTTCTAAAGTGACATGGCCAATTCCGTGTTCTTTAAGTTCGGCTCTGATTTTTTCTTTTATTGCAGAGCTTTCCTCTTCTGTGACAACATGCATAGTTGCATAATTGTTGTACCCGTCCATACTCCACACATGGATATGATGAACATCAATAACACCGTTAATTTCGCAGATGTGTCCTTTCAGCTCTTCAAGTTTTATACCTGCAGGAATTTTTTCAAGAAAAAGATTTTCAATCTGTTTGAAATTCTTCGCTGCATTAAGAAGTATAAATACAGAAACAAATATGGATAGTATTGGGTCGATAATTGCAAAATTGGTAAATCGCATAACAACTGCGCCAATTAAAACAACAATCCATCCAAGAACATCTTCAAGCATATGGAGATGAACGGCTTTCTGGTTGAGTGAATGTCCCTCTTTTGTGAACAAGGCAGCAATAAAATTAACAAGCGCACCAACAACTGCAAATACAATCATTCCGTTATAATCAATGGCAACGGGCTTAAAAATTCTTAAAACCGCATTATATATAACCACAATTGACCCTAAAAGCAAAATTACCGTTGTTATAAGACTTCCCACAACAGAATATCGTATATAGCCGTATGTGTATATCTCGT
>JAZSKF010000115.1:0-1598 GCA_045534715.1 Clostridia bacterium
GTTGATAGCCCCAGTTGTCTTCCTAAGACCGCTTTGGCCTCCGACTTCCATAAAACAAAGAGTATACATCTCAGAATGCAAATTTCAAAGCCTCTTAAATAAAACGGCAAATTTTTGTAGGAGGACATTATTTCTTTATGACGTTTTTTGAGCTCTGAAAGCGTTGTGTATATCATAATGAGCCTCCTTTTTGTAATTTAAATTATGTTAAAGTAAATCATGAGCACCTGAATGTCGGATGGACTTACACCCGAAATTCTCGATGCCTGACCAAGTGAAACCGGTTTTATTTCACTCAGCTTCTGTCTTGCTTCAAGACGAAGACCGGAAATTGAGTGATAGTCTGTGTCCGCCGGCATACGTTTTGATTCAAGCTTTTTAAACTGCTCAATCTGGTCAAGCTGCCTTTTGATATATCCGTCATATTTAATTCTTATTTCAACCTGTTCACATACCGCATCGTCAAGCGGCGGCATATCGGCAATTTCTTTTAAATCAATATATTTTATTTCAGGTCTGCGGAGAAGTTCAGCAAGCTTTACGCCTGTGGAAATTTCTGATGTGCCCTTTTCTCTTAAAAAGGAGTTAACCTTTTCGGATGGAGCAACAATAAGAGCGGAAACCCGTTTTATTTCCGATTCAATTTTCTCTGATTTTTTAAGAAATCTGTCATATCTTTCTTTGCTGATAAGACCAAGTTCGTAGCCCATAGGAGTAAGTCTTGCATCGGCATTATCCTTCCTTAGCAAGAGGCTATATTCGCTGCGGGAGGTCATCATTCTGTAGGGCTCTTTTGTGCCTTTGGTAACAAGGTCGTCAATGAGTGTGCCTATGTAGGCGTCCGACCGTTTTAATGAAAAGGGCGCTTTCCCCAGAACCTTATGCGCTGCGTTTATTCCCGCAATAAGCCCCTGGGCAGCCGCTTCTTCATATCCTGAACTACCGTTGAACTGTCCTGCGCCAAAAAGACCGCTATTGTTTTTAAATTCAAGAGTATGCCCAAGCTGCAGAGGGTTAACGCAGTCATACTCAATAGCATAGGCAGTTCGCATTATTTTAACATTTTCAAGCCCTTTTATGCTTTTAAGCATTTCCACCTGAACTTCCTCGGGCAAAGAGGAAGACATACCCTGAACATACATTTCCTCGGTGTGAAGCCCCATCGGTTCAATGAAAAGCTGGTGTCTGTCTTTGTTTTCAAAACGGACAACTTTATCTTCGATGGAGGGGCAATATCTTGGGCCTACACCTTCAATCACTCCCGAATAAAGAGGAGAACGGTGGAGGTTTGATTTTATTATGTTATGAGTGGTTTCGTTTGTGTATGTAAGATAACAGGAAACCTTGTTTTCGAGTCCTTCTGCGGAGGTGTCAAAAGAAAAGGGAACGATTCTTTCGTCGCCCACCTGTTCTTCCATAACAGAAATATCCACCGAAGAGCGTTTAACCCGGGCGGGCGTTCCTGTTTTAAATCGCATAAGCTCAATACCATGTTTTTTTAAGCATTCGGAAAGTGTGGTTGCAACAAACATGCCGTCCAGACCACCTTCGTAGGAAACTTCTCCCACAATGATTTTGCCTTTAAGATATAAGTCGGA
>JAZSKF010000162.1:0-4811 GCA_045534715.1 Clostridia bacterium
AGATTTATATCCTCCATTGGAACAACCTGCGAATAGCCGCCGCCGGCAGCACCGCCTTTTACGCCGAAAACAGGTCCGAGCGACGGTTCTCTCAATGCAATAATAGCTTTTTTGCCAATTTTAGCAAAAGCTTGTCCAAGTCCAACCGAAGTGGTTGTTTTTCCCTCTCCTGCAGGGGTGGGATTTATTGCAGTAACCAAAATGAGTTTACCGTTTTTTAAGTCTTTTCTTTTTTCTATCGCTTCCAGACTTATTTTGGCTTTATATCTTCCGTAAAGCTCAATTTCCTCCTCAGAAAAGCCAAGTTTTTCAGCAATTTCTGCTATTGGAAGCATGTTGCAGCTTTCTGCTATTTCTATATCAGGTTTCATCTTTTTCCAAGCTCCTTTGTTTACATAAGTTGTTGCAGTTTTACACATTATCAACATAGTTTTCCACAGGAAAAGTGGCATTTTGGCTATGTTTCTGTAAGTTATCCACAGGAAAAGTGGTCAAAACTGCTTCTTTTTCCACAGATTATATGTTTACATAACGATTTTGTCACCAAGTTCAAGCGAGGGGTATGCATTGAGTCTTTCCCCCGCCCGAACACCTTTTTTATATTCATAATATCCCGCGCAGCAAATCATTGCCGCATTGTCGGTGCACAAAACGGGCGGCGGGTATAAAACCGCTATGTCATCTTTCTTTGCAAGAGTTGTCATCTTTTCTCTTAAATATCCGTTTGATGCAACGCCTCCGGCAAGACAAATTGTTTTAACGCCTTTTTGTTTTGCGGCGCAAACAGTGTTTTTTGCCAGAACATCGGTCACCGCTTCCTGAAAAGAAGCCGCTATATCATTAACATTTATTTCTTCTTTTCTTTGCTCTGCGTTATGAATATAGTTCATAACTGCGGTTTTTACGCCGCTGAAGCTGAAATCCAACCCATTTTCAAATTTCACTCTGGGAAATTTTATTTTATCCTTGTCGCCGCTTTTTGCCGCTTTTTCTACCAGAGGACCGCCCGGGTATCCAAGCCCGATAACACGGGCAACTTTGTCAAAAGCTTCGCCGGCAGCGTCGTCTCTTGTTCTGCCCATTATTTCAAATGTATTATAATCTGTTACATGCACAATATGGCTATGTCCGCCCGATGCCACAAGGCACACAAAAGGTGGCTCGAGCTTCGGCTCTGCTATGTAGTTGGCAGAAATGTGTCCTTCTATATGATGTACCGGTATCAGCGGAACACCAAGCGAAAGTGCCAGTGCTTTTGCATAGGACACCCCGACAAGAAGTGCGCCCACAAGCCCCGGTCCTGCCGTCACTGCAACAGCGTCAACGTCCGAAAAGGCAAGTCCGCTTTCTTCAAGTGCCGCCCGCGCAACCTTGTCTATGTTGTTGACATGTTGACGGGAAGCAATTTCCGGCACAACTCCGCCATATTCTTTATGAATGTCTATTTGTGTGGCTATTACATTGGAGAGAATTTCTCTTCCTCCCCGGCTTATTGCAACCGAGGTTTCGTCACACGAGCTTTCTATCCCAAGAATTATCGGTTCCATACTTTTTGCCCTTTCTGCTTACTTTCCAACACAAAATTCGCTGAAAATTTTGTCGACTACCTCTTCCGAAACGGTAAGTCCGGTAATTTCGCCCAGCGCTTCTATTGCAAGACCCAAATTAACCGCCATAAAATCCACCGGCATTCCTGCCATGTAGTCGCTGTAGGCTGTTTCCACAAGCTCTTTTGCCTCTTTTATTGCGGCTATATGTCTGATATTTGAAATAACCATGCTTTCGCCGCTTGCAATTTCGCTTAAGTCAAACATTTCTGATATATGTTTTTTTAAAGCTTCTATTCCCTCGCCTGTTTTTGCAGAGATTTTGATTTTGTCATATTCTGCGAAAATTCTGTCATACTCTTTTTCGGCGTCCGTACTTTTTATATCTGTTTTGTTCATTAAAACAATTAGTTTTTTGTTTTTTACAAGTTCAAAAACTTTTTTGTCTTCCTCGCTCATACTTCTGCTCATATCAACGGCAAAAAGCACAAGGTCGGCATTATGAAGCGACTGGTTTGCCCTGTCCACTCCGATTTTTTCCACCGCATTGTCCGTGTCGTGAATTCCTGCAGTGTCTATAAGTTTTATGGTAGCATGTCCCAGCTGCAAATATTCTTCGATGCTATCTCTTGTTGTTCCGGGAATGTTTGTGACAATTGCGCGGTTTCTGCCGATGAGTGCATTCAGCACAGAAGATTTGCCTGTGTTGGGCGTGCCTGCTATAACAGTTTTTATCCCGTCTCTTACAAGCTCTCCCGCATGGGAGTTTATTAAAAGCTCGTCAAGCTCTTTTATAACGCCTGTTATCTTTTCTTCCACTATTTCTCCTGACAAGCCAGAAACACCCTCGTCCGGAAAATCTGCTTCCGCACCGAGCATTGCCGCAAGATAGACTATGTCATCCCGCAGAGAGTTAATCTTTCTGGAGAGGCCCCCTTCGAGCGCATTAACCCCCACCCCAAGAGCAAGTTCCGTTTTGGAGTTTATAACCTCTAAGACTGCTTCTGCTTGTGAAAGGTCCATTTTCCCGTTTAAAAAGGCACGTTTGGTAAACTCGCCCGCCTCGGCATATCTTGCACCATTTTCGGTTAAAAGGGTTAAAATTTCTTTAACCGAAGTCATGCTTCCGTGGCAGCTTATTTCCACAACGTCTTCGCCGGTATAAGAGTTGGGGGCGCGCATAACTGTTGCAACTGCATGGTCAATTATGCTGCCGTCTTCTCTTTTTAATTTCACAAAATGTGCCGTGTGGGTGTCTGCCGACACTATTTTTTTGCCGCAGACCGAGGCTGCAACGTTTATAGCCTCGTCGCCGCTTATTCGTATTACCGCTATTCCGCTTGTGCCCGGAACGGTTGCAAGCGCCGCTATTGTGTTTTGTTTCATATCTGCACCACTTACTTATTCAACGCTCAGGAAAGGTTTCATCGACAAAAACTTGCTTTCGCCTATCCCCGAAACGTTCATTATTTCTTCTATTGCATTAAATCCGCCGACAGTTTCTCTGTAGTTTATTATTTTGGCCGCAGTGGCTTCCCCTACTCCGGGCAGCCTCATAAGCTCGCTTCTATCAGCACTGTTTATATTTACAGTGCCCGATTCTATCTTTTCCGTTCCATCAGAATGTGCCTCATAGCCGGTCTGTGCCTCTGCCTCTATAACCTCAGGGTTTTCTGTCTCTTCTCCAACTGCAGGAATTTTCACCGTTTTCCCGTCCTGAAGAATTGCCGCAAGGTTAAGACGGTCAAGGTCGGCATTTTCTGTCGGTCCGCCGGCAAGTTCAATTAGCTCAATAAGCCGGACATCTGCCTCAATTTCATAAAGACCGGGGTTTTTGACTTCTCCGCGTATATAAACCTTTATGTTTGGATAGTCCACTGTTGCCTCAACATCGGTCCGGCTTTTATGGATTAGGCTTGCCGTCACAACCATAACAAACACAAGCAAAACGGCAACCGTTATCATTGCCGCTTTGTTTTTAAACATAGATGTTACACATCCTTCTTTTTATTTTACAACAAGATTAACAAGTTTGCCGGGAACACAGATAATTTTTACAACTGTTTTTCCTTCGGCAAGCTCGGCTGCTTTGCCGGAAGAAACAATAAGCTCTTCCATAGCAGCTCTGTCCAGCCCGGAGGGAATGTTCATTTTTTGGGTAATTTTTCCATTAACCTGAAGAACAATTTCTATCTCGTCATCTATTGTTTTTGCATTGTCATATTCCGGCCATTTTCTATAAGCAATTGTGCCTTCAAAACCTGCCATTTCCCAAAGCTCTTCGGTAATGTGCGGAGCTGTCGGGTTGAGCAGCTGCAGGAATGTTTTAAACTCGCCTCTTGTAATTTTGCCCTGTTTGTTAAAGTCGTTAACAAGAGCCATAAGTGTTGCTATCGCAGTGTTGAATTTCATTCTTTCAATGTCTTCGCCCACCTTTTTGATAGCTTTGTGCATTGCACTTTCAAGTTCGGGCGAATAGCCTTCTTCCTCTGTCAGCATAAACTGCAATGCCCACACTCTTTCCATAAATCTGTAGCAGCCTTTAACGCCCTGCATTGACCATGGTGTTGCCTGGTCAAAAGCGCCGATGAACATTTCGTATGTTCTGAAGGTGTCTGCACCATATTCGTTTACAATATCGTCAGGATTTATTACGTTACCTCTTGATTTGGACATTTTTTCGCCGTTTTCGCCCAGAATCATACCGTGAGATGTTCTCTTGTGGTAGGGCTCGCTTGTGGGAACTACGCCGATATCATAGAGGAACTTGTGCCAGAATCTTGAATAGAGCAGGTGAAGTGTTGTATGCTCCATACCGCCGTTATACCAGTCTACCGGCAACCAGTAGTCCAGGTTTTCTTTTGATGCAAGTGCTTCCCCGTTGTTTGCATCGGTATATCTTAAGAAATACCAGGATGAGCCTGCCCACTGAGGCATGGTATCTGTTTCTCTTGTAGCTTTGCCGCCGCATTTGGGGCAAGTTGTGTTTACCCAGTCTGTCATTTTGGAAAGAGGTGATTCTCCCCCTTCGCCCGGTTCAAAATTTTCGGTATCGGGAAGTGTGAGCGGCAAATTCTCTTCGCTAACAGACACCCAACCGCATTTTTCACACCAAACAAGCGGAATGGGTTCACCCCAGTATCTTTGTCTTGAAAATACCCAGTCACGAAGTTTATAATTTACTTTATTTATACCAATGTTATTATCTTCTAAATATTTGATAACTGTTTGAATAGCATCTTTTACTAAGTCGGATCGTAGCCA
>JAZSKF010000078.1:0-1673 GCA_045534715.1 Clostridia bacterium
GTGCAATTAACTATCTTTTGGAAAGTGGTTACTGGACAGAAGGTGAGCTGACAGAAAACGCGGTTATAACCCGTGCTCAGGCAGCAGCTGCTCTTGCCAGGTTTAAAGATGCCGGCGATGCAGTTTATGATGGAAAGTATGCAGACGTAAGTGCTGATCATACTTATGCAAAAGATATTGCAAAAGCTACAAATCTTGGTATAATACAAGGTTCGGGCGGATATTTCAGACCTGATGAGTCTGTAACCAAAGAAGAATTTGCAGCCATGCTTGTCAGAACATATGAAGCCTTCGACTATGATTTCTTTAACAGAACATATCCGCAGTCCCTAATGAAAGACTTTGACGAAATCAGCTCATGGGCACAGGATTATGTTATAAAAGGCCTTTCCAACGAAGTAATAAAAAGTGAAAAATTTAAAGTGTTTGATGCTGATTCTACCGTGTCCGGAAAAGAACTTGCAGAAGCTATATATAACATGTACTATTTCTTCAAGGATGAAAAGGTTGAATATACTGAAAGAGATGTGAAATCTTCAGATAAAATCACAAAAGATTTTGATGTGCTCCAGAGTGGAGCTGCACACCTGCAAGGTTGCGTTGTTGGTTATGGTATGCTGGCAAAATTTGACAAAGCACCCGGTGAAATCTATATGGCAAGAACAACCGATTCCTCCAATCCCAGAGGAGAACTTCATGGTGACCCCAGAGTTATCTGTAAGGTTATAGGACCTGACGGATTTACAGTTTGCCGTGTTAATCTCTATTACAAAGAAAACGGCACAATGGAAAAGATTGTTAATATTCCAAACGGTCAACCGGGAATATACAGAATTCAGTTTGTTGGCGGAAGAGAAGGCGACGTGTTTACAGTAGGTGTTAAATCGCCGACCAGCTGGGGCGTGTTTGGCGAACCGGAATTCACATTCACAGAAACGACTCCAAAAACAAGCTATTTCTGGGTTCCGGAAAAATACGACACACTTTGTCTTGGTATAGCACAGAAGGGTGCAACTGCTTCTGTTTTTGAAAAAGATGGTAAAACAGCTCTTTATACAACTTCTGAAAGCACCGGCTATGGTCTTGGCGGTCACGATGGAAACGTAGAAGCTGGTCGTGTTAATATGAAAGACCTTAGAGCTGGAGAAGTTTACAGACTTGAGGTTGCAGACGATTTTCGCGGAAGATTTTCTATCGTCGGCGGCTCCTGCCTCATTTCTCCTACCGCTGAAATGGCGGCAGACCTTAAGGGCGGATTTGTGTATTATGAAGACGAATATGTAAGTCTTCAGACCTTTGGTCCCATTCAGGCAAAAGCAAGAGAAAGAATGACAGAGATTTATAAAGAAGCAGGCGGAGAAGAAGGTTTCTTTGTTGACACAGACATTGTTCCTGAAAATGTTCCTGAAAACTTAGATAATCCTATTACAGAAGCAATACTTTTTTCAAACTACAATGGTTCTCTTCAAAGTATAAAAAACACTTGCGAAAATCAGGTGATTGACCCTGAAAGTCCGCTTATGGGAATGTATATGGGACCATATTTAAGAGGAGAACGAGAGTGGCCTACGCTTTGGTGGGAACACAGTACTGTTAACCCGGCGGATGGCGGTTCAGAGAGAGGCTGGCTTGGAAAGGCAAATCTTACCGGTGCACTCACTTTAAATGCAGAA
>JAZSKF010000237.1:0-1829 GCA_045534715.1 Clostridia bacterium
CCGAAGTCCACCTGCTTGCCGTCCTTTAGGGCTGCGAAGAGGGTTTCTACGGTGGCAATAAGCACGGCGGACACATCGGCCCGGTGCACGGTACATTTGTTCGCCACTTCCTGCGAGAGGGTTTTCAGACTCATTTCACCATTGGTTTGCGCCTTGGCGTAGGCTTTGGCGGGTGCTGTCTTGTCCTGAGGATTGGACAGCATGGCAATGCTGTAATTCAAAGGCATAGTTTGTAAAGGTTTGGGGTTTAACTACACCACAAATATACAACCGCCCGTTTATGGGTTTGTGCAGTGTTTGCATTAAATATGAAATAGTGTGATAATGAATGCATTATAGTCATGCAAATATTGCATATCTCATAAATTTTGCTTACCTTTACATAGTAAAAATTATCAATCATGACTGCCGACCACCCATCCATGAAAGAATATCGCATCCGTCCCTACTCCAAGAGCGAACTGGCACAGGCCTACGCTCCCGACATCTGCCCCCGTGCGGCACTGAACCGCCTCCTGCTGTGGATAAAGACCAACCGTCGGTCAAACACCTGAACAGATAATCCGAGTATTTATTTCCTCTTTTATTTTGTGAGTCCAGGACGGACTGACACCGGCTGTTTCTGCATACCGTTCATAGTTCCCGACAACACTGATAACCTTTTCTATGATTGAGTCTGCGCCCTTTATATTATATTGTTTGGCCAACTCAAGGAAGTCTGAACGTTCAATGTCTGAATTCTTATTGTTGATGGTCATGCAGTGGCGGTTCATATATCCCGGTGCAGACGGGTCAACCGAGAAGGTGTAGTCGTAAGCCGGAGCCGTGTGCCACACGCCGTCACTGCCCATCAGGAAACTGAAGTTCTTGTTGTGGTCATCCACATTGCCGCCAAGCACGTTCATCACCGTCAGTAAAAACAGTTGCTTCTGTTCAGACGGCAGAATGCCAATGCGGCAGGCTGTATCAAACAAGTCTTCATAACTGTCTGATGAAGGGTTCATGGCCGCCAATGTCTGCATGTGAATTTTCCTGCCCCCTTGACGGTCAAAACGTTCCGTCAAAAAGTGTGCAGCCTTTTCTCCTTCCATCAAATAAGAGGGCATCATGTTCAGTCCTGCATCCTTTGCCATCAGGTAGTAGCTATATTCAATGCGTGTGGTGGGCGCATCCGTATGTTCGTCGAACTTGACAATCATCGGAACGAATCCGGACATCGGCGTTGCTACCTGTCCGGAGTAACATTCGTTAGTCTCTCTATGCAGATTGACAATAGCTTTCGGTCTGCGTCCACCGGCAGATGTACCCACCTTGAACAAACTTTCTATCAGCAAGTCGGGATGCGCTTCTGTCTTAAAATTCTTTGCTTCATTCCATGCTGACCGGGCAAACTGGTACAGCTCGGCTATTTCCACCTTGAATGGCTGTTCCATTTCGGCGGCAGCCGGTGGTAAAAACTCCAAAGCTCCCATACCTCTTCTGCCGGTGTATGCCAAGCGGTCAAGGGCCGAGAAGTTTCGAGTACTTATATGATGTGCCTTGGCCCACTCGTTGAACACTTTGTTACCCCAATGGTCGGGCAAAGAGTCAGCAATGAACGAGGGCAATCCACCGAAGAGCTTTTCGGTTTCTGCATAAACAGGAAGCCCGTTCTTGACGGAAACGCTGTTTATGGAAGCCCGCAATGGGGCAATGTCATAACCGCTGTCAAGGAAACCACGGTCGAAATAGAAGCATATCTTTTCCAAATACTTTTCTTTGTATGCAACCAGTGTACCTACTTTCCGGCCCCACAAATAGACATCAAGATTCTGTATCATGGCTGTTTC
>JAZSKF010000056.1:0-3692 GCA_045534715.1 Clostridia bacterium
TGCAACAGCTATGGCCAACGTTCAGTCGCACGGCACATCCAACCCCAAAAAAATCGCTCAGGCGGCTGCTTGTGTTGCACTTGACGGGTCTCTTGACTGTGTTGAAATGATGAAAGCAGAGTTTGTAAAACGCAGAAACTACATGTATGAAAGAATGAACTCTATAGAAGGTGTTTCCTGTATTCTTCCAAAAGGTGCTTTCTATATTATGATGAACATTGAAAAAATAATCGGTCGTACTATTTTCGGCAAGAAAATAAACGGCAGCGATGATTTTGCAGAACTCTTCTTAGAAAAAGCACTTGTTGCCATTGTTCCATGCAGCGGTTTTGGTGACGACCTTTATCTTAGATGGTCTTATGCAACTTCAATGGATTCTATCGTTAAAGGTCTTGACAGACTTGAAGCTTTCCTCGCTGAAGGTCTTGACAAATAATTTTAATAAAAGGATTGATTCGTAATGTCTTTTAAAAATCTTCCAATGTTTAACAAACCATTTTCCGTAGTAGACAGAATAAATAAGACATCAGCCAAAAATGCATCTATTTTATCTTTTGGTCTTTTATCAACAATATTTTCGTTTTTGTTTGTGCTTGTTATATTTTTGCTTGGCGTTGGAAAGACACTACCCACATTTTTATTGCAGAACAACGATCTCAGAAATTTGCTTTTATGCATTCTTCACTCTTTTGCGGCTGCTTTTGGGGTGTTGTACGCCTCTTTCTACATTGATAAAAACAAGCATGACGGAAAAATTGTTTCTCCTGCGGCAGCAACAATTATTGTTTTTGTAATTGGTTTGTTTCTTGCATGGAGATGCTATTTTTCAAACGACCTGGATATTTTGATTTTTATTATTACTCTTGAAGGTGTTATGCTTTCAATATTCCTGTTTTTCCTTGCAATTTTACAATATGATGTTGTGAACAAGCAAAATACAAGACGCAGTTATTCCAGTTCGTCACTAAGAGTTCTGCTTATAATTTCTGCTTTTCTGTTCCTGTTTTCAATATTCACTTATTACGACTATTTCTCATATTTTCTTACTGTTGCAATGCACACAAGTCTAACTGCTTTTCAAACAGACGCCCTTGTACTTTTCACCTACATGATTGCTCTTCTCTGTTTGATTACATGTTTCATACTTATGTTTGATATTGAACGGAAAATAAATGCACTTTTAAAGCAATATGCTCACGAGCTTCGCGGCAAATCATCTAAATAACAATAAAAGGTCGGCAGTCTTAAAAAACTCCGACCTTTCATTATTTTATGAAAACCATTATAAGTGTCAATATAATTAAAAAACTAAAATTGAAAGCAGAGAAAAGCAAAATATAATGTCCCGTTTTCCCGGGGTTGTGTTTTGCATATTCTCTGAGAGTAATCAGACTTGCAAGTGAAGAAATTAGCGTCCCCACTCCCCCAATGTTTACTCCTATAAGAAGATCACGGTAGTTGCCCGTAAACTGTGACAAGAGTATTGCAGAGGGCACGTTGCTTATACACTGACAGCTTAATATACTGAAAATAAGTGTGTTTTTTTCGAGAAGCGTTGAAAAGAGCGACCGCACCAAATCTATTCTTGCCATATTTCCTGAGAAAACAAAGAAAAACACAAATGTCAAAAGAAGTGGGTAATCCACCTGTTTGAGCGCTTTTCTGTCTAACAGCATCAATACAAGTGGAATTACAATCAGCCCCACCATATATGGCACCTGCCTGAAAACTATTATAATAGAAAGGGCAAATAAAACCAGATATATTGCTGTCTTCCAGAAAGCAAAATCTATTTCTTCCTTTTCTATCTCAAGCGGTTCAGACTTGACACACAAACAACACACTGTAATGATGGTTATAGATATAACAAAGGGCAAAAACATTATTTGCAAAAACTCTGTATTTGAAATGTTATATTTTGTGTAGAGATACAAATTTTGCGGATTTCCGAATGGGGTAAGCATTCCTCCAAGGTTCGCTGCAATATTTTGCATGATACATGTGAATGCAAAATATTTTTCTTTCCCCGTTTTTTTCAACACCATATATCCAAGCGGCAAAAAGGTTATAAGCGCCATATCATTTGCAATGAACATAGAACCTATAAAAGTTATGTAAACAAGAACCAGTATGCTTATTTTTGTTGTTTTAAAACATTTGACAATCATATGTGCTATCATATAGAAAAAGTTTATGTTTTTAAGAGCACATACAACTGCAAGTACGCAAAACAGACAGCTTAATGTTTTAAAATCGAAATATCCTGGATAAAGCTTGTCGGGCGGGACTATAAACATTGTAATAATTGCTGCAAAAAGAGCTATAATCATAACAATGTTTTTCTTTAAAAAAGCAACAAGCTTTTTTCTTTGGTACATATTTTTCTCTCCATATAAAAGCTGCAGAAAAATTTCTGCAGCCAGTTTTTTCTATATTCTAACACAATAAGACAAAAGAGTCAATCAATTTAAAAGATAAATCATATAATTAAGATATCCGGCAAAGGTTACCCATAACAGATATGGTATTTGCAAAATGCCTGCCACAAGTCTTATCCGGGTGAATTTGACAATCATTATAATTATCAGAATCCATAAAATCAAAAGCCAGACAAAAGAAAACAGAAAGGCACGCAGATTGAAGAAAAAAATACTCCAGAAAAAATTTACTGCAAGCTGCAAACCATAAACTGCCAGCGCAGATGATTTTTCGCAGCTTGTTGCTCTTTTATCAGTATAAACCATAGCGCTGCTTATTCCCATAAGAATATAAAGAACTGTCCAGACCACCGGGAAAAGCCAGCCCGGAGGTGAAATCTCCGGAGTGTTTATGGTGCTGTAAATGTCCATACTGTTTCTTGTAAGCAGTGCCGCAAGTCCTCCTACTGCAAGTGCAATCAGAATAGAAATGGCATAGGGTTTAATTTTTTTCCACATACAATCTCCCTCTTATACTTATTTTCCCAAAAACTCTTGATTTAAAAGTTTTTTATTATAATATGCATATCGGAGGTGAAATTATGCTATTTTGGACCTTTTCACGTTTCAAGTCTGGATTTTACTGTTCTTACATATTCACTTGGCGACACCTTTTGTCTGCTTTTAAACATTCTGCTGAAATAATGTACAGACGAAAAACCCAGAATTTCGGAGATTTCGGTCAGATTATGGCTTCCCTCTCGCATCAGTTTTTTTGCCTCTTTTATTTTGAGAGTATTTATATAACCTATCACCGTGTCACCGTATGCTTTTTTAAAGGAGCTGCAAAGCGTTGTTTTGTTTGTACCAAACAAAAAACAAAGCTCGTCAAGAGAAATCTTTTCCCTAAAATTTTTTTTAACATAATTATATATTTCGTATGTTTTGGGATCAAAGCTTTCAGAGTCTATGCCGCTTTTAACATTTTCACGGTTGCGGACAAGCTCAATGAGCAGTATCTCCAATTTAAGTTTTATCATCTGATCAGCACCAAACGGATAATCCTTTCTTTTTTTCATATCCTTAAGGTTTGGTATATCATATGGTGCTTTAAACACCGTTCTACCCTCTTTTATAATTTCGGTAAGGATCTTTTGCTGTTCACTTTCAAGAGTAATTGGGATTTTGGAAAAAACATCAAGCTCATCTGCCTTACACTCAAAACCGATAATTATAACGTTGGGTGCACTGTCCTCCGGACAGGTCAGCGAATGA
>JAZSKF010000020.1:0-3832 GCA_045534715.1 Clostridia bacterium
CCTCCGACTTCCTATGGGATTTAACGACTATAACAACCTGCAGATGAACGCTTTTGCGGTGGTGTCCGATTCGGGCACATTGCCGGAAGAAGCAAGCTTTTATAAAAGCATAGGAAGCCCCATCCCGGCTGTTTGTATCAGGACGTCGACCGAACGCCCTGAAGCGTTGGACAAAGGACTTTTTATGCTTGCCGGAATAACGGAAAAAGGACTTCTACAGGCAGTTTCTATTGCGACAGAAATGGCAGAAGAAGCAGAAGAGGGAATTCCTGTACCCGATTATGTTGACGAAAATGTCAGCACAAAGGTGGTAAAAATAATTTCCTCATATACCGGCATTGTAGACAAAATGGTCTGGAGAAAAAAATAACGTAATATGTAAAAGAGGTTTTTGCAAGTTTCTTGCAAAAACCTCTTTTTTATTTTTCTTTAGGATTAAACAGAACCGAGAACAAATAGCCAAACAGTACGGCGGCGGTTATTCCGCCGGCAGCCGCGGCAAGCCCGCCGGTGAAAACACCGAGAAAACCTTGTTTATCTACGGCATTTATAACACCTGTTGCAAGAGTATATCCAAAACCGGTAAGAGGCACAGTTGCACCTGCACCTGCGAATTTGACCAGTGGTTCATATAGTCCGAAAAATGTGAGAAAAGCTCCTATGCACACAAACAAAACTAAAATTCGTGCAGGAGTGAGTTTTGTAAAATCTATTAAAATCTGACCCACTATGCATATTAGACCGCCAACAACAAAAGCCCATAAATAATTCATATTTTTCACCTACTTTAAACTTATTTTAACTGCGTGGGCAACAGAAGGGATGCTTTCGCCCTGAAAACAGGAGTTTGTGCTGAGAAGTGCTCCGGTAGCTACAAACAGAATGTTTGAAAGGTTTCCTTTTTCCATATCTCCAAGAAGTTTTCCGCAGAGCACGGAAGCGCTGCACCCGCATCCGCTGCCACCGCTATGGACATCCTGCTCTTCCGGTGAATAAATCATACAACCACAGTCGTTATACACTTTTTTTATGTCTAAATCATTTTCCGAAAGTAAATCAAGAAGCAGTGCTTTTCCAACACTTCCAAGGTCGCCTGTTACTATAAGGTCATAATCGTTGGGAGAAAATCCGGTGTCCTCAAAATGCGCTCTTATGGTGTCGGCAGCGGCAGGTGCCATTGCTGCACCCATATTGTTTGGGTCGGTGACACCAAAGTCTTTAACTTTTCCCGTTGTTATGTGTGTTATTTGGATGGGAAGAGATGGGTCGTCCGACAAAATAACGGCGCCGCTTCCTGTTACTGTCCGCTGGGCGGTGGGAGTGCGTTGCCCGCCATATTCAAGCGGAAGTCTGAACTGTTTTTCAGAAGAACAAAAATGGCTTGAGGTTGCAGCAAGTGTGTGGTGGGCAAAACCGCCTGCTATTGCCATTGCGGCAAGGGAAAGACTTTCTGCCATGGTGGAACAGGCACCATAAATTCCCAAAAAAGGAATGTCCAGGTCCCGTGCACTGAAATGACTGCTGAAGCATTGGTTTATCAGGTCGCCTGCAAAAATATAGTCTATATCTTTTTCCTTAAGCCCCGCCTTTGAGATGACGCTTTCCATAGCAGTTTTAAGAAACTTGCTTTCGGCTTTTTCCCAGCAGTCCTGCCCGAAAAGAGCATCCTTTTCAACCACATCGAAAGTTCCTTTTAAAGGTCCTTCATCCTCATTTTTTCCAACAATTGAAAAATATGATTTTATACCTACTGCGTTTTTAAAACAAACAGTTTGTTTTCCAAGACGTTTATTCAAATTATCACCCTCATATTTATTTTGATATGTATAGTATAAACGTTTTCGGAAAAGAATAATCAAAGAGGATGGATAATTTTTTAAAAGGAGAAGAAAAATGAAAAAAACAATTTATCTTATGATATCAATTTTACTTGCAGTAACGCTGCTTGCTTCCTGCGGCGGAACAGATAGCCAAGGAGAAACAGCGGTTGGCGGACAACCCAAAATAGGTGTCCTTATATATAAATATGATGACACATATATTTCAACTGTCAGACAGGCTCTGGAAGAAAAAGCAAAGGGCAAGGCAGAACTTCTACTGAATGACGGAAAAGGTGACCAGGGAACACAAAATGACCAGATGGATTTGGTAATCCAAAAGGGAGTAGATGTTCTTCTGGTAAACATGGTTGATATTGGTGCAAGCTCAACTCTCATAAACAAGGCAAAAGCGGCAGATATTCCTATTATATTTTTCAACCGCGAGCCGGATACCCAGACAATCAAAAGCTATAATAAAGCACGGTTTGTTGGTACAAACGCAAAAGATGCCGGTATAATTCAGGGGCAGATTGCTGCAAAACTCTGGCAGACAGGGGAATATGACACCAATGGAGACGGAGTTATGCAGTATGTTATGTTTAAAGGGGAACCTGACAATCCGGAGGCAGTTGCAAGAACAGAATATTCGGTTAAAACAATTGAAGAAAGCGGGATTAAAACAGAGCAGCTGGAGCTTCAGGTTGCAAACTGGGATACCGAGCAGGCAAACCGTGCTATGGAAGCGTGGCTTTCAAAATATGGAAACGAAATCGAGTTTGTTATAGCAAACAACGACGGTATGGCACAGGGTGCAATTGCAGCGCTTCAGGCGGCGGGCTACAACAAAGGAGACCAAGAGAGGTTCATTCCGGTGGTTGGCGTTGACGCAACCGATGCTGCCAAAGACCTGATAAGCAAAAAGTATATGTCCGGTACGGTTCTGCAGGACGGTGATGCAATGGCGGAAGCGCTACTTGCTCTTGCACTGAATGCGGTAAACGGGGCAGATTTCCTTGAGGGGACCTATTATGAGTATGACGACACCGGAATTGCGGTGAGGATACCTTATCAACCCTATACAGGAGAATAATTTTTGAAAGCGGTGAGGGACTGTGGAAAAAAACGAATATCTTCTTAAAATGGAAAATATCTCAAAATACTTTCCTGGAGTCAAGGCTCTTGACAATGCAAAACTTTATCTTCGAAGAGGCAGTGTTCATGCTCTTATGGGCGAAAACGGAGCAGGAAAATCAACTCTTATGAAATGCCTTTTCGGAGTATATCATGAAGACTCGGGAGAAATTTATGTTGAAGGCATAAAGACTCGGTTTGACAGTCCCGCTATTGCGCTTGAAAAAGGTGTGGCAATGGTTCATCAGGAACTTAACCAGGTGCTCCAGCGTGATGTTATGGATAATATCTGGCTTGGCAGATACCCGACGAAAGGACTGGTTGTCGACAAAAAAACAATGTTGACTGAGACGGAAAAAATTTTTAAAGAGCTGGAAATAGATGTAGACCCCAGGGAGAAAATGAAAGGGTTGTCGGTATCTCAAAGACAGATGGTTGAGATTGCAAAGGCAGTTTCCTATGACGCAAAAATACTTGTACTGGATGAACCAACCTCCTCCCTTAACGAGCAGGAGGTGGCACATCTATTTAAAATTATAAAAAAACTTAAAAACAAAGGTTGCGGGGTAATCTATATTTCTCATAAGATGGAAGAAATCCTTGAGATTTGTGACGAAGTAACGGTTATGAGAGACGGCAAGTGGGTGAGCACCGACAAAGCAGAGAATATAACCACGGATAAAATAATAAAACTTATGGTAGGCAGGGATCTTATAAGCAGATTCCCGGTTAAAACAAACAAACCGTCCGAGGTTATCCTTGAGGTAAGAAATTTAAGCGGTGCATATCCTCCAGCAGTTACAAATGTGTCTTTTGAACTAAGAAAAGGGGAAATTCTTGGAGTTGCAGGTCTTGTTGGTTCGGGCAGAAGTGAGCTTTTG
>JAZSKF010000218.1:0-2231 GCA_045534715.1 Clostridia bacterium
CGCCGGTCGTCGTTACATCTTATTCTTCTGATATACCCCATTTGTTCAAGACTGTCTGCAACAGTTGTGAAAGCACCTTTTGCAAGACAAAATCTGTGGCTTACCTCGTTCATGGGAACGGGTCCTTCAAATGCAATAAACATAAGCACTCCTTTTTGGGTGCGGTTAAATGCAGGCAAAAAAGGATTTTCATTTATTCCCGAAAAAATAAATTTTTGAAAGCCGCCTATTTTCCGGAAACTTTCAAGAACCTGAGATTTTTTCATGCAATCTCACCTCGTAATTAGTTTGTTTTAAAACTATTATAAAACAAACCATAAAAAAAGTCAATGGTAACGGCAGCTAGTCTTAAGAGTTTTCCGCCTAAAAATCATAATTTTAGCACTAAACTGCGTTAAAACCACTTGAAATCCGCCAGGATATCTTCGTAGTTTTTCCTTGTTTAGTAACAAAAATTATTGATTTTTATGGTGCAGGCAGTTTTTAAACCAGATATTTTTAGAATTATACAAAGAATAAAAACACTGTAATACTGGCGTATTACGGTGTTTTTTTATGAAGTATAAACTAAAAATGTGGTTTAAAAACCGATTAACTTTTAAGACTAACCGCCCAAAAGTGCATATTTAAAATATATTTTTCATACAATTGTACAAATGAAAATTCGGATGCCTTATCCGCCTACAGGTAAGGCGAATTTTCGGACAAAAATATGAGTGTAGGTAGAAAGGCGGAAGAGTATGGACAATATTTACCAGGATATTGCACAGAGGACACAGGGAGACATTTACATAGGCGTGGTTGGGCCGGTCCGGACAGGAAAATCAACATTCATAAAACGGTTTATGGACACAAAGGTTTTACCGGGAATTGATAACAGTTATAAAAGAGAGCGGGCTCGTGACGAACTGCCGCAAAGTGCTTCGGGGCGTACAATAATGACAACTGAACCCAAGTTTGTGCCCAACGAGGCAATTGATATAAAAATAAACGGTGCAGACTGCAGAGTGAGAATGGTTGATTGTGTAGGGTATATGGTTGACGGAGCTTTGGGTTCGGAGGAAGAAGGAACTGTCAGAATGGTGCAGACGCCGTGGCAGCAAGAACCAATGCCTTTTAATATGGCGGCAGAAATAGGAACAGAAAAAGTTATAAACGACCATTCCACGATAGGAATTGTAATTACTACAGATGGAAGCATTACGGAAATCCCCAGAGAAAATTACGTGCAAGCAGAAAACAGGGATATAAATGAACTTAAAAAAATAAACAAGCATTTTGCGGTCCTTCTCAATTCCAAAAATCCGGGTGGAGCCGAAGCAAAGCAATTAAAGATGCAGTTGGAGGAAAAGCACAAAGTGCCCGTAATTGCGGTGTCTTGTGCTCAGCTTGACGAAGAGGATATCGAGTCAATTCTTGAAACTGTTCTCTATGAATTTCCGCTTACGGAAATCGGAATAAATCTTCCAAAATGGCTGGATGCATTAAGCTATGAACACCCTCTTAAAAATAAAATTTATACAACAATAAGAGATTGTCTTAGTGATGTGAGAAAAATCAACGATGCGAGAATGAGAATAAATAACATCAGCGAATATGATTATGCGGAAAGCGTCAGAACCAGCAAAACAGATTTAGGGAAAGGGATTATAAAAATCGATATTATCACTCCCGAAAAACTGTTTTATGATGTTTTAAGCGACAGTACAGGTCTTGACATAACGACCGATGATAAGCTTTTAAAATTGTTGCTTGAGCTGAAAGATATTAAGAAAAAATATGAAAAAATTGAGTACGCTCTTAAGGAAGTAGAGGCAAAAGGTTATGGAATAGTCTATCCGTCTATTGAAGAGCTTAAACTTGACGAGCCGGAGATTGTGAAACAGGGTAACAGATACGGAGTGCGTCTCAAAGCAGCAGCACCCTCTCTGCACCTTATAAAAGCCGAAATTGAAACGGAAGTAAGTCCTATTGTGGGTACTGAAAAACAGAGTGAAGAACTTGTACATTCATTGCTGGATGAATTTGAGAATGAACCGGAAAAAATCTGGGAATCAAATATTTTCGGAAAATCGCTTCATGAACTTGTAAATGACGGACTTCATAACAAACTTTCGCGTATGCCGGACGAATCAAGGTTTAAAATACAGGAGACTTTGCAGAAAATTATCAACGAGGGAAGCGGCGGTCTTATCTGCATAATTCTTTAAAAAAATGAGAAGTCGGAGGCC
>JAZSKF010000222.1:0-1541 GCA_045534715.1 Clostridia bacterium
AGTGCACAAAAAGTAACGAAAAATATATTAGTAAAAATTTTGTTTGTAGAATTATTCATTTTATCTGCGTTCCTATATTTTAATTTTAAAAACTGTTTAAGATTTATAACAGAATTCTGATTTTTCAAGCTTGTTAAAAAAAGAGAAAAACTCACATTTGAGTTTTTCTCTTTTTTATTTAAATCATCTTAGCATTCAGCAATTTTCGCCTGTTCAAATTCTGCCTGAATTTCAGCTGACGGTTCTTTTGTGATAAGAGAAACAACAACTATAAATATGCAGGAAATAATAAACGCGGGCAAAAGTTCGTATATAGCAAACACGCCACCTAACGGGTTAAGCACAAGTTTCCATACAAACACACTTATACCACCTGCAAGCATACCGGCAATTGCACCTGCACGGTTTATACGTTTCCAGAAAAGTGAGAAAATCATAAGCGGTCCGAATGTTGCACCAAAACCTGCCCATGCAAAGCTTACTATACCGAAAATAACGCTATTTTCATCAAGTGCAATTATAATACCAACAAGAGCAACAACAAGAAGAGTGATACGGCTTACAAGCATAACCTGTTCGTCTGTTGCATTCTTTTTAATAACACCCTGATAAAGGTTTTTGGAAATTGCAGAAGCAGCAATTAAAAGGTAGGAGTCGGATGAGCTGATTGTCGCTGCAAGAATTCCTGCCATAATAATTCCGGCAAAAAGCGGATGGAAAAGGGTGCTACTCATAACAATAAAGATGTTTTCTGCACCCGATTTTGTGAGCAGTTCGGGGTTTGTTGGGTATAGGCTACGTCCAATAAGTCCAATGATAACTGCAGCAGTAAGAGAAATTAAAACCCATACTGTAGCAATTCTTCTTGAACGTTTAAGTTCATCTGCTTTTCTAATAGCAATAAATCTTAAAAGCACCTGTGGCATACCAAAATAGCCAAGACCCCACGCAAGCATTGAAATTATAGACAAAATGCCATATTCGCCTGAAGGACCAAATACTGCTTTGCCACCTGCAACCTGCTGAACACCATCAACAACTGTCGGTTGTGCAATATTGAAGAATTCAGTAAATCCAGGAATTGATCCAATGTTTTCAATAACATTTGAAACTCCTCCTGCTGAAATTGTACCAACAACAAGTGTTCCAGCGAGTGCAAAAATCATTATGATTGCCTGCATAAAGTCAGACACGCTTTCTGCCAGGAATCCGCCGAGGAAAGTGTACAAAATAACAAAAAATGCACCAAACAGCATCATAATTTTGTAGTCAATTCCAAACAACTGATTGAACAGTTTTCCGCATGTAACAAAACAGCTTCCAGCATAAACTGCAAAGAATATTAAAATGAATAACGATGCAATTGTCATTATTATCTTTTTATTCTCTTTAAAACGGTTGCTGAAAAAGTCAGGGATTGTTATTGCATTACCGGCAACATAAGAATATTTCCTGAGTCTTTTTGAAACAATGAGCCAGTTAAAATATGTACCAAGTGCAAGACCGATTGCTGTCCAGAAAGCGTCTGCAATACCGCACCA
>JAZSKF010000007.1:0-4355 GCA_045534715.1 Clostridia bacterium
CAAGTGTTTTTGCAAATAAAAAGCATCAATTTTTCAAAAGAATAGTATCGATTATAAAAGTTCTTTTCTTTGTTTAAGGCGTATCATATTTTGATATGGCATCTTTGAAAACTTTGCAAAAAAATGTTATAATACTTTTGACTTTTTTCGATTCTGAATCGTCTAATAGATGTAAGAGCTTTTACAAAGGCGAAAGGAGGACTCAATTTGTACGAACTGTTCGAGCAGAAATATAAAGAATGTGAAAAGTCTTTGTTCTTGGTTGCTTTAGGTTATCTGCACAATACTGAAGATGCAAAAGATTGTGTTCAGGAAGCCGTTTTATCAGCTTTAAAATCTTTCGATTCTCTCAACAATAAAGAGTTTTTCAAGACATGGCTTACAAGAATTGTAATTAACAAGAGCAAGGATTATCTAAAAAGGCAAAGATTTACTGAAAAATTAACAGATAACTTAAATGTATTTTACGACATGCCTATAGATGAAATGGGCATTATGGATTGTATTTGTAAACTAAATCCCAAGAGATCAATCTACATAACCCTTAGGTTTTATAATGATATGACGTATGAGGAAGTCGCACGTATATTAAAATTGCCCGTTTCAACCGTAAAGTACAAAACAAAAAAAGCACTTAATGAACTTAAAATTCTTTTGGAAGGAGATGCAATAAATGAAAATTTCTGAATTAGAAAACAAATTAAGAAGACATGCTGAAACAACAAAAAGTGTACTGCAACCTCCTTTTGACCTGAAAGAAGAAATCAAGAATATGGAGGAACATGCTATGAGAAAGTCTAAAAGTGTTATAAAAAGAACTATTGCAGTCGCTGCAGTATTAACTCTTTGCATCATTACCGTTACGATTTCGCCTTTAGCAAATGGTATTAAAGGTTTTTTCAGCGATATTATTCGCTTTGACGGAGCCATAATCGGAACGTGTTATGAAAACGCCACAAATGATATAAAAATCAGTGTAATAGAAACAGAAAAAGACAGTGGTTTTATTCCGATGGAACTTAGCTTTATATATCCAAATGAAGCACCATTTGCACACATTCAGGAAATTGCAGTAGCCGACTATATGATAGTTGACAACACAACCGGAGAGATTATAAAATTAGTATCTTATCCAGAATATTCCGCAAAAGGAACTATTAAAGACGGCAAGGCATTAGTTAACCTCTCATTATACCATACAAATTTTGAGCCAGGCGAAGAATATACAATCGTAATTGAAAAGATGTATGGGCTAACAAAAGCTGATTCCCCTCTGCACATCACAGGAAAGTGGGAGTGTTCTTTCATCAAACAACCGTCCTGATATTTCATACAAAAAAAGACATCCCACCGGATGTCTTTTTCAATATTAAATAACAAAATCAAGACAACTTCTTGTCTTTGTAAATGGGCGAACTTTTCCGTCCGCAACTGCAACGTGTTCCGGGTGAGTAGCATAAAATTTGAGTGCTGCTTCATCTTCGAAAGAAGAGTCAAGCATCAAATCTGCGTTTGAGCTTTCAAGACCGTCTATGTAAACCTTAATGTCAATAAGACCGGCAATCTTGCCATAAAGTCCTTCAAGTCCCTCTTTTATTTCAAGCTTCACCTGCTTTTTCTCTTCGCAGGACAACTCGTCCTTTAAATTCCATAAAATGATATGTTTAACCATATTGCCTCCTATCTAAAAAAAGATTTTTCCATTATCAATTTACTTTTTTCAACCTTTGATATTGCCAAAAACTCCCCGTAAGAAGAATAAACTCTGAAAAATTGATTTTCCGGAGCATCGACGAAAATTCTGATACCGTTTTTAATTTTAAATGTTTCCTCTTCGTTCGCAATAAATTCCGGATAGTTTAAAAACATTTTATCGGGAGAAACAATATATTTTTCCGGCGATTTTTCAAATTCTTCAAATGAAACAGATTTTTCTATCTCAAAAAGTCCGCTTTTTGTTCTGACAAGGCTTTCCATAATTGCCCCACAACCAAGCTTTTGTCCTATATCATGGCACAGAGTTCTGATGTATGTCCCTTTAGAACATGAAACATCAAGATAGGCTTTTTGACCATCAAATCCACTTACTTCAACCAAATAAATTGTAATTTTTCTGGGTTTTCGTTCAACTTCAATGCCTTTTCTTGCAAGGTCACACAGTTTTTCGCCATTAACTTTAAGTGCCGAATACATTGGCGGAATTTGGTCTATTTCCCCTACAAACTTCTTTACCGTTTCAAGAAATTTTTCTTCAGATACATTGACTTCACTCTCTGACAAAACTTTTCCCGTTGCATCCTGGGTGTCGGTTACAATTCCAAGACGAATAACTGCACGGTATTTTTTGTCAGCATCTGTCAGCATACCGGCCAGTTTTGTTCCTTTCCCAATACATATAGGCAAAACGCCCTCTGCATCAGGATCCAGCGTTCCAGTATGTCCCACCTTTTTCATCCCAAGAATTTTTCTGACCTTTGAAACAGCACTATGAGAAGTAATTCCAAGCGGTTTATATATATTAACTATTCCGTCCATATATTAAATCCTCTCTGAAACAACTTTTACAAAAAGCTTTTTCGCCTCATCAAGAGGTTCTTCTATTGTGCAACCAGCAGCATTTTTATGTCCGCCACCGCCAAAAACTGCACACATTTCTCTGGCATCAATGTCACCAAAGGTTCTAAGACTCACTTTAATTTTGTTTTTCTCTTTTTCTTTAAACAAAATTCCTGCTTTTACTCCTTCAATGTTAAGAGCGAAGTTCACAATTCCGTTAAGCAGGTCTTCGTTTTTTATCATATCCTGCCTGATTGAAACTGCACAAATTTCACCACCTGAGAAAAACTCAAGGTTGTTAACTGCAAATTTGTGTATTTCAAGTTTTTCTCTCGGCATCATTTCAAGACACATTCTTGTTAGATAAGCATGGTCAATTTTTTCAACAATTTCCGATAAAATCAAATGTGTATCAGAAGTTGTGTTTGAATATCTGCAGCCGCCGGTATCTGTCATAATCGCAATATAAATTGCCTGTGCAATTTCGCTTGTGATTTTAACATCCATAACCTTTAGAAGCTTGAAGATGAGTTCTCCGGTTGCTGCAGCAGATGGCTGGGATAAAACCAGTTTCTCTGCTGCTTTGCAATCAAGATGGTGGTCAATAATTATTTTTGTTTTTGCCTTATCAAATAACTTTGCCGAATCGCCTGCTCTTGAAATATCATTAAAATCAAGACCGACTACACATTCCGCAACAATTGTTTCGTCATATACAGCAGGCTTCCATCCTGTAAATTCAAAACTTACCGGAAGTTTTTCATTAAGCACAACCTCTGCCGGAATGTTCATCTTTTCAAGCGCAAATTTAAGCGCAAACGAGCTTCCGAGAGCATCACCGTCAGGATTCTGATGAGTAATGATATAAACTTTTTTCTGGGTTTTTAACGTTTTAAAAATCTATTTAAACATAATCTACCCTTTTTATATTTCAGATAATAGTTTTGAAATATGTGCGCCATATTCTATAGAATTGTCGAGTTCAAAAGAAGATGGCGGAGTATATCTGATTTGCAGAGCACGGCCAGCTTCTTTGCGAAGAAATCCCGCAGCACTGTTAAGCCCCTTTATGGTATTTTGTTTTTCTTCGTCACTGCCCATAACACTAACATAAATTTTGGCAAATTTAAAATCTTTTGTTACTTTTGCAGAAATTATTGAACACATACCTGAAATTCTCGGGTCTTTGAGAGTCGGAATAAGTGCAGCAAGCTCTTTTTTCAGTTCCTCCGAAACACGCATGGTTCTGTCAACTGACATATATCATCATGTCCTTTCTGTTTCTTCCATTATGAATGCTTCAATAATGTCGCCTTCTTTAAGGTCGTTGAATTTTTCAATGCTCATACCACATTCAAAACCTTCGGCAACCTCTTTTGCATCATCTTTAAATTTTTTAAGTGAACTGAGCACGCCTTCGTGAACAACGATACCGTCACGGTTTACCCTGATTTGAGCATTTCTTGTGATTTTTCCGTCAACAACATGGCAACCGGCAATTGTACCAACACCGGAAACCTTAAAGAGCTGACGAATTTCAGCATGACCAATTATTTTTTCAACATATTCAGGAGCAAGCATACCTTTCATTGCAGCTTCAATTTCTTCAATAGCCTGGTATATTACTCTGTAAAGTCTAATGTCAACATTCTTGTCTGCAGCAGACTGGCTTGCACCATTTGTAGGACGAACATTAAAGCCGACAACAATTGCATTTGATGCATCTGCAAGCATAACGTCAGAATCATTTACAGCGCCTACCGCACCATGAACAATGTTAATTCTTACTTCATCATTGA
>JAZSKF010000035.1:0-2798 GCA_045534715.1 Clostridia bacterium
CCTGCTTTGTGGCCTCGCCTCTGATAGTCTTGCCCGTTGTGGGGTTATCCTGATGGCCAGTCATACCCGTGATGGAGTTATCAAGAATGATGACTGTGTTATTACCCTTGTTATACACGATATCGATAAGACCGGTGATACCCGAATGCATGAACGTTGAATCACCTATAACGCTGACGAGCTTTTTGTTGAACGCCTCGCCCCTTGCCTTTGCCATACCGTGAGCGGCACTTACGGAAGCACCCATGCAGATTGTTGAATCCATACTTGCAAGAGGTGCAACCGCGCCGAGAGTATAGCATCCGATGTCTCCGCTGACAGTAAGTCCAAGCTTTTTAAGAACATAAAAGGTTCCTCTGTGCGGACAACCCGGACACATTACCGGCGGACGAACCGGAATTGTTTCTTCTACCTGATTAAATTCGGGAGAATTTTCGCCAAGCACTGCTTTTCTTATCATAGTCGGCGTATATTCTCCTAAAAGAGTAAAGTTTTCCTTGCCGCTGACATTTGCACCAATGGCTTTACAATGGTCTTCAATCACCGGATCAAGTTCTTCAACAACAAACACTTTTTTACATTTGCTGCAAAAATCTTTTATAAGTTTTTCCGGCAGAGGGTATACCATGCCGAGTTTAAGGTAGTTAACCTTGTCGCCTAAAGCCTCTTTAGCATACATATGTGAAATTCCGGCAGAAATTACGCCAATATCACTACCGTTCATTTCAACACTGTTAAGCGATGTTTCTTCGCTGAGTGCTTTTAACTTTTCTATTCTTTCTTCAACAACAACATGACGTTTGATTGCGTTACCCGGCATCATAACGTTTTTGCCGATGTTCTTTTCATAATCTTTAAGCCCTGCTTCTTTTCTTTCGCCAAGTTCAACAAGACTTTGCGAGTGAGAAACTCTGGTTGAGAGTCTGATGAAAACAGGTGTATCATATTTCTCAGAAAGGTCAAAAGCAAGTTTTGTATATTCTTTACACTCTGCTGAATCGGCAGGTTCAAGCATTGCAATTTTAGAAGCTTTTGCATAGTGCCTTGAATCCTGTTCGTTCTGTGAAGAATGCATGCCGGGGTCATCAGCAACACAAAAAACAAGACCGCCGTTCGCGCCAATATAACTAACCGTGAACACAGGGTCAGCCATAACATTAAGACCCACGTGTTTCATACAGGACATACTTCTTGCTCCTGCTATTGATGCACCAATGGCAACTTCTGCCGCAACTTTTTCATTGGGCGACCATTCTGCATATATTTCATCATATTTAACAATGTTTTCAGTAATCTCTGTGCTGGGTGTTCCGGGGTAAGAGGCAACAACTGTAACCCCCGCCTCGTAAGCACCTCTTGCAACAGCTGCATTACCAAGCATCAATTCTTTCATATTAAACTTCCCTTCCTTATTTAATCTCGTTTTGCTGTGCAACAACACTTTCTCCGCAGTAAATTTCTCTGAGCTTTGGTTTTTCGATTTTTCCTGTTGGATTTCTCGGAACCTCTGCAAAGATAAATTTACCGGGTCGTTTGTATCTTGGCAAATCAAAACAGAAATCTTCAATTTCTTCTTCCGTCAGAGTGCAACCCTCTTTAACTTCTATAACAGCTGTGGAAATTTCGCCAAGTCTCGCGTGCGGAAGTCCAATTACCGCAACGTCTTTTACTTTATCATTTTTTCTGATAAAATCTTCTATCTGGACAGGGTAGATGTTTTCGCCGCCCGATATAATTACGTCCTTTTTCCTGTCAACAAGGAAAATAAACCCATCTTCATCCTCCCGGGCAACATCGCCTGTGTAGAGCCATCCGTCAGCAAGAACTTCATTTGTGGCTTTTTCATCTTTGAAATAACAAAGCATTACTCCGGGGCCTTTAACAGCAAGCTCGCCTATTTCACCCTTTTTAACAGGTTTTTTGTTTTCATCTACAATGGAAACCTCCCAACCAAAACCAGCTTTTCCAATTGCACCAACTTTGTGAATGTTTTCAACTCCAAGATGAACACATCCTGGTCCGATAGACTCGGAAAGACCGTAGTTTGTGTCATATTCATGTTTTGGGAAAAGATTTTTCCATCTTTTTATAAGACTTGGCGGCACCGGCTGAGCCCCTATGTGCATAAGTCTCCAACCTGAAAGGTCATAGTCACAGAGGTTTATGTCACCCCTGTCTATTGCATCTAAAATGTCCTGTGCCCATGGAACTAAAAGCCACACAATTGTGCACTTTTCTTTTGAAACGGTGTCCAAAATCCATTCAGGTTTAATACCTTTAAGAAGCACAGCTTTGCCACCCACCAGAAAACTTCCGAACCAGTGCATTTTCGCGCCGGTATGATAAAGCGGCGGTATACACAGAAAGACATCTTCTTTTGTTTGCGAATGATGTGCCTGTTCCGTTCTGGCAGCATGCATAAGACTTCTGTGGGCATGAACAATAGCTTTCGGAAAACCTGTAGTTCCAGAAGAAAAGTATATTGCTGCCTCGTCATCGTCCGTCAAATCAATTTTAGGCGAAGATGAAGAGCAGTATGTTACAAGTTTATCATAAGACTGTGCAAATGTGGGACAATCACTTCCAACATAAATCCAGTCTTTAACCTTGGGGATTCTGTTAAAAATTTCTTCAACACGGCCAATAAATTCCGGTCCAAAGATAATGGCATCTGCTTCTGCAAGTTTAAGACAATATTTTATTTCATCAGAAGTATACCTGTAGTTAAGCGGAACAACAAGAGCGCCCGTTTTTAAAATACCAAAGTATATAGGCAGCCACTCAAGACAGTTCATAAG
>JAZSKF010000117.1:0-6652 GCA_045534715.1 Clostridia bacterium
CGGTTTTCTTTCTTTGAGGTGGTCAGCAATTGTTTGAGCGTCATCAAATGTTTCAGGCTGTATAACAACAACTCTGAACTGTGTTGTTGCGTTTATGTTAACAACCTTGCCTCTCTTATAGCTTGCCGACGGTGTTGCCTCTCTGGCGTCAACCACCGGCTCGTCCATTTCCTCAAATTCTTCTTCATCTGTAGGAAATCCCATAGCGCTTAAAAGTTTAGAAAATTTTCCCATTTTTATCGCCTCCATTTTTATCTTTCACCGAAAATAGCTCGTCCAACACGGACAATATTGCTTCCTTCTTCTATGGCAATTTCATAATCGTTGCTCATTCCCATAGAAAGAAACTCCATCTTTATATTATCATACATTTTACTGCTTTTGTCAACATAAATTTTTCTAAGCTCGCGGAAAATCCGGCGGGTGTTTTCCATCTCTCCCGCCTCTATCGGCGGAATTGTCATAAGCCCGCGGACTCTGATGCCCGGCATGACCGATATTCCTTCGAAAAGCATGTCCAGTTTTTCCGGTTCTATGCCCGATTTTGACACTTCTCCCGAAATGTTGACCTGAACTAAAACATCCATCACTTTCCCAATTTTTTCAGCTCGTTCGGAAATTTCTTTCGCAAGCTTTAAAGTGTCCACCGAATGTATCATATCAACCTTGTCAATGATGTATTTAACCTTATTTGTCTGCAGATGACCGATCAGATGCACTTTTGCTCTTTTGTCTATATGGTCATATTTTTCCAGAATCTCCTGAACCCTGTTTTCGCCTATGTCGGTAAGCCCTGCTTCTATTCCGCAATTTATAATATCTGCGCTGTGCGTTTTTGTAACCCCAAGAAGAAGTACTTCCCCCGGGTCTCTTCCCGCACGGATACAGGCTCGCTCAATATTTTCTCTAACTTTTCTGAGATTTTCGGAAATTCTCATCTTCCCGTTTCCTTTCTCATTTTGTTTTAACTTCGTCATAAAGGGCAAGGCCTCCGCCCTCTTTTATTATGGCAAAATCCTCGTCTTTAAACAAAACTTCCACTTCCGTCTGCTCTGTTACCACTCCCGTAACAACGGTAACGGTGTCTTTGCCTCCAACGTTTTTCACTGCACTTGCAGGAACTTTAAGTCCTTCATAGCTGTCGGTCACCAGCCCTATTTTCATTCTGCGGGCAGTTAAAACATTGTATATTTCGTTGGTGCCGAGTATGTATACCACAACTTCTCCCTTTTCCTCTTCGGAAATCGCATGGACTGTGCAGAAAAGTGTTTTGTCCCCCTCATCAGGGAAAGATATTTTAACTCTTTTCCCCTCGTAAAGTCCCTGAACTTTGTTTGTAGGACAGACCACCGCAAGCAGCCATTCGCTGTTGTCTGTTATTCTGCATACCGGGTAGGGAAAAATTTCTTCATTTGGTTTATATTCTTTTTTTCCAAGATATTCACGGACAGTCTTTGGTGTAAGCGTTGCGACGCTGTCAAATGTAAGGCTTTTTTCCAACCCGTCCGCCTCCGAAATGAAAATGCCGCTTACCGGTGCAAAAAGTGTCTGTTTTGCAGAGCCAAGGTTTTTTTCTATTTTTCGTCTTTGCTCGTTTAAATTTGCTATTATATCCTCTTTGCTGTTACCGCTTCCGGAACTTATGTTTTCCTTCCTCTCAAGCAGAAGATCTATCTCGCTGCGGATTTTGTTTATCTCCTCCTGATTACCCTCTGCTGCGAGCGAAGATATACGTTTTGTATAAGACAAAATCTTGTTGTCTATTGCAAAAATATCGTTTGTGAGCGCTTCGTCTGTGGTGCTTGTCAGCGTTGCCTCGCGGATTTTCTGGTTTATGAGATTGAGCTGTTTAATCTGGTCCACGTCCGGCTCGCCTTTGCAGAACCAGCCTATTTCTTCGCCGGCATACACTTTTGTTTGCGACTGTCTACTGTTTTGAAAATATCCTGTCGCAGCAACCGTAACAGGCACTTCTGTTCGAATAACAAGAGCCTGCTCTTCTATCTCAACTTTATATTCTCCACCAACAGCTGTCGCTGTTGAATTTGAATTCATAATATTCCCATACACCGACCACATAACTATCAGTGCAACGAATATTACGATAAGCGGTAGCATCTTTTTCATTTTTCTACTCCCTCAGCAGGCATCAAACCCCGCCTTTATTTTATCTTCAAGTCCTGCCAGATTATCGGGCGAAATCCACTCTGTCCCGTTATGGTTGAACCATGTCATCTGCCTTTTTGCATATCTTCTTGTCGACTGTTTTATATTTTCTGTCATCTCTTCTTTGGTGACAAGCCCTTCCAGATAATCCAGCACCTCTTTATACCCTATGCCCTGCATAGAAGTGTTTTCACGTGTGCATCCCATCCGTACAAGGCTTTTCACCTCTTCAACAAGCCCTTTTTCAAACATTATGTCAACCCTTTTGTTGATTCTGTCATAAAGCACCTCACGGTCATACAGAATCCCATACTGTTGCACCTTATAGATGGCAGGCTGTTTACTTTCTCTTATGTTTTCCGTCATAGTTTTGCCGGTTGCTTCGTACACCTCAAGAGCTCTCATAACTCTTTTTACATTGTTGGGGTGAATTCTTTCCGCACTTTCAGGGTCAATCTCTGCAAGTCTTTTGTGAAGTGCTGCCTGCCCGTTTTGCGCAGCAAACCCTTTAAGCTTTTCGCGGATTTCCGGACTCATAGCCTCTTTTTCCAGTTTGGTGTTTTTAACAACAGAATCTATATACAGCCCTGTTCCTCCCGCAACGATGGGGAGTTTCCCTCTTTCGTGGATATCGTCAATTACTTTTCTTGCAAGTTCCAGATAGTCGCCAAGCGAGAAATTCACAGTAGGCTCTGCGATGTCCATCATATGATGGGGAACTCCTTTTTTCTCTGACAGGTCCGGTTTGGCACTTCCAATATCCATATACTTATAAATCTGCATTGAATCAGCAGAAACTATTTCTCCGCCAAATTTAAGTGCAAGCTCCACTGCCAACGCTGTTTTACCTGATGCCGTTGGCCCGCCTATAACCAAAAGAGGTTTCATATTCCTCTTCCTTTCTATTTTACTCTGAAAAACTGTTTTTCAAAAAACCGTTTTGAAATCGCCGTAAACGCCGGTCTTCCATGCGGACAATTAACCGTTTTCTCAATTTCAAACAGCTGAGCAATCAAACTTTCCATTTCCATAACAGAAAGCTTTTTGCCTGCTTTGATTGATGTTCTGCAGCTTATGGTAGCTATCATTTTTTCTTTTTCTGCAGAAGTGAGGTCAGTTTTATGGCCCATCATAGTGTCGATAAGTTCATCAAGCGCCTCGCCTATTTTCTCAATATCAATTGTCTCGGGCACGCCGCGCACCATAATCATGTCCCCGAAATCGTCACACTCAAAACCAAGTTTTAAAAGCTCCTGCAAATTGTCTGTCGCATAAGCTTTCATGGTTGGCGAAAGGGAAACGGGCACAGGGGTTATAAGCTGCTGAATGTTTATCGACCCGTTTTCATACTGGTTTTTCAGCTTATAAAAGTTTATGTGTTCATGTGCTGCATGCTGATCCACAAGCAGCATATCTTCTCCCTGCTGAAGAATTATATATGTATCAAATATCTGACCGATTATCCTGTAATTTACAAGTTCTTTGCTCTCTATTTTAATCTGACTGTCCTGGCTTATCACCGGTCGCTCAACCTTTTTGTAAACGGGAGTAAATTTAATCTGTTGTTGCGGGGTGTACTGAACAGGCTCCTGTTTCAACACCGCAGACTCAAGCGGTTTATTTTCCGCCACAACAGGCTTAACTTCACGGACAGATTCTTCTTCCACATCAACCTTAGGCATCTGCGGAACGCTGAAAGAATTTTTCACCGCCCAATAGACCGCACGGTAAATTCTGCTTTCGTCAGAAAATTTAACCTCCAGCTTTGATGGGTGAACATTTATATCAATCGCCTGCGGGGGCAGGTCAATTTTAACAATTGCCATAGGATGCATTCCAACGGTTATCATACCCTTGCAAGCCTCTTCAACCGCCGCTGACATCATAGAACTTACAACAGGTCTGTTGTTAACAAAAAACATCTGCATGCTTCTTGTTTTTCTGGCGCCTGTAATGTCGCTGACAAGTCCGCTTACCTTAACCGCATCGTCTCCGCCGGAAATTTCGTTAAGTCTTGAAGATGTGTCTCTGCCGTAGATTGTGAAAACTGCATTTTTAAGTATTCCGTCGCCGGGAGTGAACAGTTTTTCTTTTCCGTCCACAATAAGCCGGAAAGAAACCTCGGGATGTGCAAGAGCCGACTTTCTGACAACCTCTTCCACATAGCCTGCTTCTGTTGTTTCTTTTCTTAAAAACTTAAGTCTTGCCGGTGTATTGTAAAAGAGATTTGACACTGTAATTGATGTTCCCACAAATCCGGGTGTTTCAACGGCATTTTCTATTTCCCCGAAATTTGCCGTAGCCGTCATACCAACATCAAACTCTGCTGTTCTTGTATAAAGCTCAACCTCGGCAACCGCCGCAATACTTGCAAGTGCTTCTCCCCTGAACCCAAGTGTGTAGATTGCATCCAGGTCCTCCGCTTTTGAAATTTTGCTTGTAGCGTGGCGCATAAAAGCAGCCGTTACATCTTCCGGATGAATTCCGCACCCGTTATCTGTAACTTTAATCATTTTAAGACCGCCGCCCGTTATCTCAACCGTAACAACACCTGCGCCTGCATCTATTGAATTTTCGCACATTTCTTTAACTGCAGAAGCGGGGCGTTCAACAACCTCGCCTGCAGCAATCATATTCGACAAATTTTTGTCAAGCAGTTTTATAAACATTTTTCCACATCCCTACAGGAGTTTTTTCAGTTTATACAATATATTCATACTTTCAATTGGTGTAAGTGTGTCTATATCTATATTTTTAAGTTCATTTGCAAGCATATCAAGCTCGCTTTTTTCTGCCTTTTGCATTTGTTTTGGCGCAGACTTTTCCATCTCGCCTTTTTCAAGCTTGCCGAGAATTTCCCTTGCCCGTTCAATAACACGGGTTGGAATTCCCGTCAGTCTTGCAACTTCAACGCCATAACTGTCGTCAACGCCGCCACTCACAATTTTTCTGAGGAAAATTATATTGCCGTCACGTTCTTTTATTGCAACACTGTAGTTTTTCACACCGTCAATTTTGTTTTCCAGCTGTATAAGCTCGTGATAGTGTGTGGCAAAAAGCGTTTTTGCACCGCAAAGGTTTTTGTCTGCGGTGTGTTCCGCAACCGCCCATGCAATTGCAATGCCGTCGTAGGTGCTTGTTCCTCTGCCTATTTCATCATATATGATAAGACTGTTTCTGCCGGCGTTTTTCAGTATGTGAGCAACCTCGTTCATTTCCACCATAAATGTGCTCTGGCCGGAGGTTAAATCGTCCGACGCGCCTATTCTGGTGAAAATACCGTCAACAACACTTATTTCCGCTTTTGAAGCGGGAACAAAACTGCCTATTTGCGCCATAAGTGTTATAATGGCGACCTGGCGCATATACGTGGATTTACCCGCCATATTGGGCCCGGTTATAATTGCAAATCTGTTGTCGTCCGGGTCAAGCAACGTGTCGTTGGGCACAAACATTTCTTTTGAAAGCCGTTCAACAACCGGATGTCTTCCCTGAACAATATTGATTTTGCCGTCAGATGTTATCTGTGGTCTGACATAATTATTTTTAACCGCTGTTTCGGCAAGAGAGGAGATGGCATCCAGCAGTGCAATTTTTCTTGCAGTTTTCTGTATTCTTTCTTTCTCTTTTGCCACCTTTTCTCTTATATCTTCGAAAAGGGTATATTCAAGCGCATCTATTTTGTCTTTTGCGCCCAGAATCATTTCTTCAATTTCTTTCAGTCTTTCGGTGATATATCTTTCGCCGTTAACCGTTGTCTGTTTGCGGATATAGTGGTCGGGCACCTTTGACAGATGGGATTTTGAAACCTCTATGTAATAGCCGAAAACCTTGTTATATCTCACGCGCAGGTTTTTTATTCCCGTTTTTTCTTTTTCTTCCGCTTCCACCTCTGCCAGCCAGCTTGTGCCTTTTTCTGTTGCTTCTCGGAGCTCGTCCAGTTTTTCACTGTAGAATTTTTTGATAATTTTTCCGTCTCTTAAAGACACGGGCGCATTTTCGTCTATGCTCACCTCAATAAGATTTTTCACATCCTCAAGAGTGTCAAAATCTGCCGCCAGCTCGGAAATCATCTCTCCCGAACAACATTCAAGGTCGAATATAACAGAGGGCAGCACTTCAAGAGAATGTTTGAGAGCCAACAGGTCTTTTGCAAGTGCACTTTTGCAGACAATTCTTCCGAGGAGTCGTTCAATATCAAGTATATATTCAAGCTTTTCGCGAATGCCCTGACGGAGCATCACATTGTTTACAAATTCTTCTACCCCCGACAGACGTTTTTCTATAATCCCGCTGTTTAAAAGGGGTTGCTCAATCCATCTGCGGAGCATTCTTGCTCCCATAGCCGTTTTTGTTTTGTCTATTACCCAGAGCAGACTTCCCTTTTTGGTCTTGGCGTTTAAAGTTTCGGTAAGCTCAAGGTTTCGTCTGGTGTTTGAATCCATATAAACAAACTGATTTATTTCATAATAAACCACATTGTTTA
>JAZSKF010000047.1:0-4939 GCA_045534715.1 Clostridia bacterium
TATTGTGTTTATATACTATATTATTCGAGGCGATGACTGGTATTCGTTATCTTTTGCATTGATTATATTTAGTATTGTTTCAGTTATTTGGTTTTTCTCGTTAAAACCACTTTCCTTGTTTTTCTTAAAAATACATATTAAATTTATGAAGAAGAATGGGAAACTTCCGTACTCGAATTATGTAATATTAGAGTTTTATGATAATCACTTTGTGGAAATAACTGAAAATACGAAAACGGAAGTTAAATATGATGCCGTGTTTAAAGTAAGAGTTAACGAATCGAAGGCAATATACATTTATCAAAACGCTGTGTTGGCATATATTATACCATTTGCTGTTTTTGGTTCTGATGATGAGAGAAGAAAATTTGTTGATTTTATAAATGAAAAAACAAATTAATAACTGGCATCTAAATCGTTCACGAATTCTAGAATGATTTCAAGTAAAGCTTGAAATCGATGAATTGCCTGACGGCATGAATCGAAATCAGAGATTTCATAGTAGGGATGTTGAAATTTGTCGAAAAGCCTCCCTTTACACAAGGGAGCCTTTAAAAGACAGGCATCTAAGCCGTCTGTCCCGCATAAAGTTTGATATACAAGGGATAAAATGTAGGGGCGATTCAAGAATCGCCCGCGGGACATTCGTGAATGCCCCCTACTAACGCACATAAAAAAGGAGAAAAGCATGAAAAAATCAATATCTTTTTTATACACTTTAATCGGAGTTGTAATAACAGGGTTTGCGATAGGCTCTTTCTTGACGCCCAACAAAATTGTCGGCGGCGGTGCATCAGGCATTTCCACCATTTTGTTCCACACTTTTGGGTTGCAACCCGGTGTCAGCTTTTTTCTGATTAACATACTTTTTCTTGCAGTGGGTCTGAAAGTTTTGGGAAAAGAATTTGTATTAAAAACATTGCTCGGCGTAACACTTTTGTCCCTTTTCACGCAGCTTTTCAGCCTTTTTCCCATCTACACTGAAAATCTCATTTTGTCGTCAGTTTTTGGCGGTGCGTTATATGGACTTGGAATAGGCCTTGCATTTGCCGCCGGTGCATCAACGGGCGGTACCGACATAGTCGGCAGAATCATTCAGTCCAGGTTTAGTTTTGTTCCAATAGGAAAGATGCTACTGTTTGTTGACGGAATTATAATTCTTGTGTCGCTTATAGTGTTTAAAAATGTTGAGCTTGTGCTTTTTGGTATAGCATCTCTTTTTGTTTCCAGCTATTCAATAGATTTTATCATCAGCAAATTAAATGTTTCGAGAATTGCCTTTGTTATAACAGACGATGGAGAAACAATTTCAAAAATGCTTATTGAAACATCTTCCCGAGGGGTTACGCTGATAGATGTTAAAGGAGTATATTCCAACAGCGGAAAACAAATGCTCTTCTGTGCTTTAAAGGAAAGCGAAAGTGAAGGTTTCCAAAAGAAAATTCTTTCTGTTGACCCGGATGCATTTATCGTTTTTGCTGAGTCGCAGCGTATAAAAGGCAACGGATTTTATATTTACAAATAAGGAAAAATCATTTAACAAACTCAATATCTTTATAATAAATCCTCAGAATGTCGTGGTAGCTTTTGCCCTCGTCAGCATAAAATTTTGCACCCCATTGGCTCATGCCCACTCCGTGACCATAGCCTACAACGTCAAATGTGAAAGTGTCATCTTTGAATGAAAGGCGATAGTTGTGGGAACGGAGTGAAAAAAGTGTGCGGACCTCGGTTCCTTTAAGCTCCATGTTACCAAATTTGCAGGAGAGAACTGCTCCGCCGGAAGAACGGGTTTCTTCTGAGTACCATTCTGACGGGTTTTTGGAAAGTTTTATGTCGGGAAATTTCTCTTTGAGCAGCGATTTAATCCGTGCGGAAGAAAAAGTTGACTGAGAACTGTAGCCGGGAGCATTTTTGTCGTGGCTGCTGTCGGCATTTTGAAGATAGGGGACGTCTCCGCCCCAGACATCAACGGCACGTTCGGTTGTGCCGGAGGAAATTGCATAAAAAACGGCGGTTATGGGTTCGCCGTTATAAGTCATATACTCGCCGGCGGTAGAATTTACTGCGGCGGTTATTTTTTTCCAGTTTTTTTCTGCGTCTTTTTCAGGCCAACTTTTAAACCTGTCTTCTTTGGAAATCCAGGCTTTGCAATGTGCACTGTCTGTGCAGACGGCGGCACCTTTATGGTCCGCTATTTTGTCTCCGCCCGACACCTGTTTGTCCAGAATGTAGCTGCGGGATGCAACCGCTTGTGCTTTTAAAGCTTCAAGCGGAAAACTCACCGGCATTTCTGCGGAGACAACGCCTACAAGGTAGTCTTCCAGAGAGACGGTTTTCACCTTGTCCTCTTTTGTAAAATAAACAGATATTGTCTGCGAATATTCGGCGGCAGGCGGGGATTGGTCTACTTTTGCGGGAGACAGAAAAAATATGCAGGGTATAAGATGGATAATCAAGAAAAACAGAATATATTTAAATAAACGTCTTTTCATGGAAATCACCTCGGTATATCTATTGACAAAATGAATTTATTGTGATAGTATAAATATATATGTATATCCGAAATCAAATATAAAGGTTGGCGGAATTTTTATGAGAAAAAATATGAAAGCTTTAATTCTTATTTTTGCGATACTGGCAATGCTTTTGCCGGGAAATGTTTTTGCAATGAGCGGTAATGGTACTGCAGCAAGTCCATATATTATTTCATCTGTGGCAGACCTTGCACTTGTTAAAAATGATTTGTCTGCTCATTACAAGCTCAGTAAGAACTTAAATCTTATTTCCGGGCTGGACCCCATAGGGGATTTAACTGAACCCTTCACAGGTGTATTTGACGGTGATAATTACAGAATAAGCAATCCTTTCCCCGTGTCTAAAACCCCGGGTCTTTTTGGTGTGAACAAAGGCACGATAAAAAATCTTGAAGTAATAGCAACAGAAGACATTACTGTTACGGCTACCGATGATTTGTGCATTGGTGTTGTTGTTGCAGACAATGCGGGCGGGGTTATAGAAAACTGCAAAGCTAAAGGTGACATCGTGGTAACAACTGCTTCAAGCGATGTTTATGCAGGTCTTGTTGCAGGTAAAAATACCGGCACAATTTCCGATTGCAGTGCAGTTGGTGAAGTTGTTGTAACTGCTTCCGTTTCAGCAAGTGACGTAAAGGATATTGACAGGATAAATATTTTTGCGGCAGGTATTGCAGGTTATAATACGGGCGCTATATCAAATGCCAAATCGGAAGTAATTGTAAATGCAACTGCAACTTCTGCTGACAACCTTTTAAATCCATATGTTTATGCAGGCGGCGTAGTTGGTGAAAACAACGGAGATATTATCAATTCTTATGCACTTAAAAGAGTCTCCTCAAAAGCTGTGAGCTCAGAAGGAAGTGCTGTGGCGTACGCCGGAGGTATTGCAGGGTACAGCAACGGCTTAATCGAAAATTCCTTTGCTACCGGTCAGGTTAGTGCAGAGACAACAGGTGAAAACGGAGAAACTTATGCCGGCGGTCTTGTTGGGTTCGCGGCAGGAGACATTTTCCGCACATATGCTACAGGCAGAACAATCGCAACTGCCACAACAGGAACAAAAACTACCTATGCCGGCGGTCTTGTTGGACTTAGTGGTGCAGATGTTCAGGAAAGTTATGCAACAGGTCATGCGACGGTTGTTGCACAAGAAAAACTTGGCAGAACAGGCGGTTTGGTAGGCTATACAAGCAGCGATTTGTCAGACTGTTATTATAAGGAAGCTACAGGTTATGCGGCAGTTGCCGGTGTTGGTACTTCCAAAACACAGACCCAGCTTAAACTTCTGGAAACATATAGCAGTTGGCCAAACTTCTCTGAAAATTGGGCGTTCAGTCCAACTGTTAACGGAGGATTCCCTCACCTTAAATCAAACTATGTAACCGGTCAGGACGACGGGTTGATTGAACTTGAAATTTCTGCAAACCTCGGTGTTAGCGGTGGTGCAGCAGTTCAAAACCTCGACAGTGTTGTGGGCAAAAACGTTACATTTAGTGTGAACGTTCTGGGAAAAGGTAACGTTGAGACAATCGTAATTGGTCTTTACAAAGGCGATGAACTTGTTAAGTATGCAACTGTCGACTGCCTGTTCGATATAGGTGTGCAGGAGACAGTTAAAGCAACCTTCAAAATTGAAGAAGGTATGACGGCGAAAGCATATGTTGAAGATTCTGAGTCCAGCGTAACTTTTGGTGAATAAACAATAAAAATATGGCGAATTTTCGAAAAATCGAGAATTCGCCTTTTTTTAATATATTAGCAGTTTTTTGGTAAAGATAATTATGAGGTGATAAGATTATGGTGAATGAAGATACCATCAAACTGTTGAAAGAATGTAATGCGGGAGTCAAAATGGGAGTGGACTCTATAAACGATGTTATTGATAATGTAAGGAGTGAGGCTTTCAGAAAACTGCTTATAGAAAACAAGGAAGAACACCAGAAAATAGGTAGCGAAATCCATGAAATTCTAAATGATTGTAATGAAAGCGGGAAAGAACCATCACCTATGGCTAAGGGAATGTCGTGGATTAAAACCAATGTTATGATGACGGTGAACGAAAGCGATTCCACGGTTGCAGACCTTATGACAGACGGCTGTAATATAGGAGTGAAATCTTTAAATCGTTATCTGAATAAATATGACGGCGCAGACGATCAAACAAAAGATATTTGTTTGCGTCTTATAAACCTGGAACACGATTTGACGGTGGACATAAGAAAGTATTTATAATTTAAAAAACCCCCGCAATACAAAAAGTATTGCGGGGGTTTTTTATTTCGCATGATATAATTTTTTGGTCTGATATTGCGGTTCGTAGGTGAGGTTAACACCAAGCTTTTTAAATACATTTTCGTCCACTCTGGACAAAATCACTGAGGAGTGAGCTTCGCATCCTT
>JAZSKF010000186.1:0-2032 GCA_045534715.1 Clostridia bacterium
TCAATCTTCGATTCCCCCGTTATTCTGACTGTCTTTTTGTTTGGAAGACATACAATTATACTGCCAACAGAAGAAATTTTTCCCTGACGGACATCAAGTTTATCCGGGCAATCGGCATATATTACTCTGACATATTCAGGAGTAATTTCTACGCGGTTGTGCCCCAGAACATCAACCTCTCTTGTTTCTGTCATGGGGTATGTGGCAAAAAGTTTTCCGTCCACTTCAATCACAACATTTTTTTCTTCAGCTTTAAAACCGGCTCCTGTAGCGAAATATCCGCCAAAAGAAATAACAAGAACAATGATTGCAATAATAACGTCTGCTTTTTTTATCATTATCAGGTCACCCCGCGGTAATAATGTCCTCTTGTAAAAGGAAGATCTGGTTTTTCTCCGCTGACAAATTTTTTTATAATATCCCGGCATTCTTCGCCGGTCTCATCAGTAAATTTAATAACAGTACCGTAAACATTTGCTTTTTCAAATTCAAAAAGCTTGTCCGCCATATAAATTGGTTTGGAATTTAAAATGAACGTGGTCTGTTTGTCGCACATTATTCCAAAAGTCTCATTTTTTCTGTCTTTAAGATAGGTTTTGCATTTTTCATCCAAACATTTTCCCATTGCCGCTTTCACCGGGCAAACCGCCATTTTCATCATTATAGTTTTGCCATAAGCTGTTGCAAAGACAGGAATATTAGAAGAAATGTTTTTAATCTGACTGAGGTTAAGCTCTTCTGAAAGAAAAACCCCGCAAAGTCCGTAATTTTCCCATTCGGAAATGGTCTCACTGTTGAAAACATTAAGTGCACTACTGCCTATAATTTCTTTCCCATACTTTTTCGCCATTTTTATTATAGCATAATTTGCGGTGCAAATTTTGCAACTTTTTAGCTCTTTCAATATCTTTTCAAAAGTTTGTATCTGAGAATTTTTTATTATATCAGGGAAAACCGCTATATCTTTTTCACCGCAGTCAAGGATGCATGGAACAAACATATCACCCTGCCATATTTTTCTTACCGCTTTAAGCTGCTCTTCATTTGAAACCCAGACAAAAAGCTCTGTTTTCCAATTTTCCTTGGTACTTTTTTTGCCCGAATAATCAAATTCTGCACTATGTTTATATCTGCCGACAATCTTCTCTTCAAGTATCGAAAGCGCATGACGTCTTAAAGCGTTTATTTCTGACAGGGTAACAAAAACGCTTTCTCCTGTGCTGACATTTGTTTTCTGCGCAGCAAACGGAAAATCTCCTGTTTTTTCAATCTGTTTTTCAATGGTTTCGACACTCGTGGGTTTGTTTTGTGCCGTCTGCACAACATCACCTTCGAGCGTTACTTCTTCACCCATACTCTCCACTTTAAGCCAAAAATTTTCTTCGGCAAAAACTTTTGCTGTAAAATCCACCGGATTTCTCTTAAAGTTTGCATTTATTTCACTAAACGGTTTAAGCTGTTTTAACAGATTATTGTCTCTGTTTTTATATATGTCATCGTTCCCGCATTCGGGTCGCATATAGTTTTTAAAATCTGATGTGAAACATCCGCCGGTAAACCCGCCTCTGCTAAAAGCATTTTCAAGCAGGAATTTTTCTTCCTCTGTGGCGTTTCTTTTTTCATCAATAAGCTTACGGAAAACAGAAACCGCTGCCGCAACATATTCCGGACCTTTCATTCTGCCCTCAATTTTAAGAGATGCTGCGCCAACATCAAATATGTCGTCAACATTTCCAGAAAGGCTCAAATCTCTCGGACTTAAAAGATAGCCTTCCGAAAGCTTTTTGTTTCCGCAAACAAGTCCATACGGAAGTCTGCAGGGTTGGGCACACGCTCCGCGGTTGCCGCTTCTTGCCCCTATCATGCTGCTCATAAGACATTGACCGGAATAGCTCATACAAAGAGCTCCGTGAACAAACATTTCAATTTCAACGCCACTGTTTTTCACTATGTCCGATACTTCCTCTTTAGAGAGTTCACGAGGAGTAACAACTCTTTCAAAACCCAGTTCTTTCATAAAAGCTGCGCCCTG
>JAZSKF010000176.1:0-1570 GCA_045534715.1 Clostridia bacterium
CCGGCACCCGTTTCTCCGGTTATGACATTCAGACCTTCAGTGAATTCTATATTCGCATGTTTAACTACCGCAATATTCTTTATGCTTATTCTTGAAAGCATTTACGTCACCGCCTGTAAAAAGACTAATTTTTCAGCAAAATCTTCATTTTATCTGCTATTTTCTGTGCATCCTTTTCTGATTTTGTTATTGTCATTATTGTATCATCCCCGGCAATACATCCTAAAACACCTTTATACTCCATCGCATCTATCAGCGACGCCGCAGCCTGTGCCATTCCTGACAAAGTCTTTACAACAACAAGATTATTTGCATAATCCACAGAAATTACCGCTTCTGCAAAAATGTTGTTAAGTCTGTTTTCAAGATTGCCAAGATTTTGATTTGCCATCGATACATATCTGTATTCGTCGCCGTCTGACGAAGTTTTTACAAGTTTTAGTTCTTTAATATCCCTCGAGACTGTTGCCTGAGTAACATCCGCTCCTGCTTCGCGCAGTTTTTGTGTTATCTCTCCTTGAGTGCTTATAACATTGTCTTTTATGAGGTTAAGAATAAAGTAGTGTCTTTCGAATTTGTTCATTTTCCTTCTCCTTGTCAGCAAAATTTGTTTCTCAAAATCTGATAAAAGCTTCTTTCTCCCATTTTGACAGTTTTAGCTTTATTTTCTGATTTGCTGATTTTTATTTCATCGCCCGGTTTTATATGCAGCATTTCTGTTCCGTCAACCTCAACCGTTGCTTCCCCTCTTCCGCCAACTGTAAGAGTCAATGTATTTTCTGCTGTGAGCACCATATTTTTCGTGCGCAAATCATAAGCACACACGGGCGTAACCAGAAACAGTTCCATAAGTGGCGAACAAACCGGTCCCCCGGCAGAAAGAGAATATGCCGTTGACCCCGTCGGCGTAGATATTATAACCCCGTCGGCTCTGAACTGGTCAAGCGGTTCTCCGCCCATACCAATGCTGATATCTATCATCCGATGATAACTACCTCTGTGAATTGCAACATCGTTTAATGCCCAGGCACTCACCGGACCTTTCTCGCTATAAGTAGAAATTTCCAGCATCATTCTCTCTTCAACAGAGTAGTTACCAGCTAATAAATTGTCTGCCATTTTAAAGATTTCGTTTTTTTCAACAGTAGCTAAAAACCCCATCTTACCAAGATTCACCCCACATACCGGCAACCCGTGAACAGCAGCTGCTTTTGATGCGCGAATGATTGTTCCGTCTCCGCCAAGAGCCACCACCATATCTGCCCCACAAAGCTTGTCGGCAGTTATCTTTTCAGTGAAAATGCTAAGTTCTGCTCTTTTATCAAAAGCTTTTTTTATATCGTTTATTACAAAATTGTCTTTGTCCTTTTTTTCATTGTATATTACTGCTATTTTCAAAATTATCAAAACCTTTCTACAAAACAGACTTATAATTATACACAATATATTATATATGAATTTATACAAAAATACAAGCTTTTTTGTATAAAAATAAATATAACTTAATTCAGATATTAAAAAAGCAGTAATTGCGTATTCACACAATTACTGCCGTCCGGCAATTAAACCA
>JAZSKF010000002.1:0-1608 GCA_045534715.1 Clostridia bacterium
GTCTCTTAAATATTCAATAAGCTCTGCAAGATAGTTTGAGCTTATTGAATTGCCCGCAAAAATAACCTGTGGATATTTTCTGTCGGTTTTTGATTTTAGATTATAGAAATTGCCGCAAAGTGCCTCTATTGCTGCTCTTGCGCCAAGATATGAACCGCCTATTCCTACAACTACCAGAACATCCGAGGTTTCTGCTATTTTTTCTGCAGCTTTTTTTATACGGTTATATTCTTCTCTATCGTAGTTTATTGGCAGGTCAAGCCATCCCAGAAAGTCGTTTCCGGCACCGGTTTTTCCCTCTAAAACATCGTGTGCGGCGCAAACCTCCGGCCAGATTTTTTCAATTTCGTTTAAAGAAACCGCTCTTTTGTAATCAACAGCTATTCTTTTCATAGTTTTCCTCCAAAAATCCCTTTTAATCATCCATAATTAAATTATATGAGATCGCTTAAAATATAATTCGATATATCAAATCCTTTATCGGTAAAAGCAATATTTTCGCCACTTTTTTTGATATAACCGAGAGAAATATATTTTTTAAGTGCTTTTTTGTCAGAAACAAGGCTTTCATTTGTTCCCTCACTCAGCCTCATTCCCATTATGAGTTTTTCAACCCTTTTATCCTCGTCTCCTATTTTTTCTCTGCCCACAGAAGCATTTTCAGATAAAATATATTCTTCAGGTGACAAAATGTTACTATATCTTTCCCCCTGGTAATAGGAATGTGCTCCTGCTCCCAATCCGATATATTCACCGCAATGCCAGTATATCAGGTTGTGTCTGCTTTCATATCCTTTTTTTGCAAAATTGGATATTTCATATCGCATAAAACCGTTTTCTTCCAGCAACCTTACTGCCGCTTGCTGCATTTTCCGGTCTGTTTCTTCAGGAAGATTTTTCATTCCCGACCTGAAAAAAGGCGTGTTTTTTTCAACTTTAAGACCATAACAGGAAATGTGTTTTACTCCCGATTTGCATGCTTTTTCAACATCTTCCAGCCATATTTTTTCAGTCTGTCCCTGGTAGGAAAACATAAAATCTGCCGAAATATTTTCAAATCCAACGTCTTGCGCAGTTTTTATAACATCTTCCGCCTGGGATGCTGTGTGAATTCTGCCGAGGATTTTCAGCATGTCGTCATTAAAGGATTGTACGCCCACGCTTAACCTGTTTATCCCGGCAGAAAAAAAGGTTTTAAGCTTATCTTTTGTAACCGTTCCGGGATTTACTTCTATTATGATTTCGGCGTCACGCTCTACATCAAAAATATTTAATAAGTTGCCCAGAAGTACCGATATTTGTTCCCCACTTAATACAGATGGTGTTCCGCCGCCCAAATATATTGTGCCTATTTTTTCATTTCTGAACTTTTTTGCCTCTTTTATAAGCCGGGCAATATATTCGTCAAAAATGTCTTTCTTGCCAGCGTAGGAGTTAAAATCACAGTAGGGACATTTGTTTTTGCAAAAAGGAATATGAACATAAAGTCCTCGCATAAAAATCCTCTCCACTAATCAAGCTTAAGAACAGACATAAATGCTTCCTGCGGAATTGCAACCGTTCCCACCTGTCGCATGCGTTTTTTACCCTCTTTTTGCTTTTCAAGCA
>JAZSKF010000139.1:0-1949 GCA_045534715.1 Clostridia bacterium
CTTATCTCCGCATATAAGTCTCCATTTGATTTCTTTGAGAAATTAAGTGAATATATGCTAAAAAAAGGTTTTCTTGATGCACCCGCACAAAAAAGCATGCGGTTTGAAAATCTGTATGGATTTGTCTGCACACTTGGACTTGAAAAAGAGCTTTTAAAAGATTATTTTTTAAGTTGCCGTGGAGGAAACAACCCCTCGTGGCTTTACGAGGGCAGAAAAGTAGACAAGAAAAAGCTTAACCTTTTTTTGTCGGAAGATGACATTTCGGCAGAATTTCCAAAACTATCAAAAATAAAATTTTCCGAAAGACACAAACACGTCAAAGCATACTCTTTTAAAGGGGAGACTTATCTTGTGTCCTACCCCGACAAAAAAGTAGGCAAACCGGATAAATTACAGTGATTATATATCTTTTAAAGAGGGTGAAACCATGAAATTATCAGAATATTTGAAAAAGGATGAACTGTCATTATCTTTTGAAGTTTTTCCGCCCAAAACAGACAGTTCCTTTGAAAGTGTGAAAGAGGCAACAGAGGAAATTGCACGCCTTAAACCTGCTTTTATGAGCGTTACATACGGAGCAGGCGGGGGCACAAGCAAATATACCCTGGATATTGCAAAAAATATAAAAGACAGATATGGTGTTTCCACTCTTGCACATCTTACCTGTGTTTCATCTTCCAAACAGACTGTCTGCGAAAGAATCGACGAAATCAAACGTGCCGGAATAAAAAATGTTATGGCGTTAAGAGGAGATATTCCGGAGGGTATGGACAGTGCAAACAAAGATGAATGGGACTATAAATATGCTGTTGACCTTGTCCGCGAGCTGAGAGAAAATGACAAGGATTTGTGCATTGGCGGAGCCTGCTACCCCGAAATTCATCCCGAAAGCAAAAATCAGAAGGAAGATATAAAACATCTAAAAGAAAAAGTGGATGCAGGGTGCGATTTTTTAACAACCCAGATGTTTTTTGATAATAATCTTTTGTATAACTTCCTGTACAAGATAAGAGAAGCGGGGATAACAGTTCCCGTTGTTGCAGGAATTATGCCAATTACAAATGCAAATCAAATTGAACGAGCAATAAAGCTTTCCGGTTCTTTTATGCCCCGAAGATTTAAAAGTCTTGTAGATAAATTTGGTCATGACCCAGCAGCTATGATGCAGGCGGGTATTGCTTATGCTACCGACCAGATTATAGACCTTTTTGCAAATAATATTACAAATGTTCATGTTTATTCAATGAACAAACCGGAGGTTGCACGGAAAATACAGAGCAACCTGTCGGATATTTTGGGGAAATAATGGTTTTTATTAAAAATTATGCGGAACCGGAATATAACAAAAAAGAAATTTTCAGGTATCTTGGAATGACGGGGGAAGATCCTGCCATAAAAGAGCTTGTTGACGAGTGCATCTCAGAGCTTGGCAGTTTGCCGGATATGCGGGTGTGCTATCTTAATTTGCATGTGGAAAATGAAATGGTACAAAAATGGATAGCCGAAAGCAGCACAGTAAAAAAATGCCTTTCAGACTGCGAGAACATTGTTTTATTTGCGGCGACAGTTGGTATTTTGCCTGACAGACTGATAGCAAAATACAGTAGCATATCGGCTGCGAAAGCGGTTGTTTTTCAGGCAATAGGCGCTGAAAGAATAGAAGCACTTTGTGACGCTTTTTGTGATGACATTAAAAGAGAGTTTTCAAAAACCGGACAAAAGGTTTTTCCACGGTTCAGCCCGGGTTATGGTGATTTTGATATTGGCTGCCAAAAAGAGATTTTCGCTCTGCTTGACTGTTCAAGAAAAATAGGACTGTCGCTGAATGAAAGTATGCTCATGTCACCGACAAAATCGGTTACGGCAATAGTTGTTATAGGTGGGAAAAAATAATGGACATTTTATCTTTTTTTAAAAATAATATAGTTATTTTAGATGGCAGTATG
>JAZSKF010000010.1:0-1880 GCA_045534715.1 Clostridia bacterium
AGTCGCCAATATCAACGCCTCTTTTAAGCATTTTAATTGTATCAAGCGAAGGTAACCCTTTAACTTCAGCTATATACACCTTTTCACGTTTTTTTGACGGATGAATAACCGAATTTGCAAAATCGCCGTCGTTAGTGAGAAGAAGCAGTCCCTCTGTATCTGCATCCAGTCTGCCTATGGGATAAATTCTTGCATCTATGTCTTTTACGAGTTCCATAACTGTCGCACTGCCATGAGCATCAGATGTAGTTGTAATATACCCAGCCGGCTTATTAAGCATAATATAATATTTTTTTGTTGCACAGCTGATTGTTTTGCCGTCCACCTCAACAATATCTGTTTCACCATTAACTTTGCTGCCAAGCTCGGTTACCACCTGACCGCCAACTTTAACTCTGCCGGCAAGAATAAGCTCTTCTGCTTTTCTCCTGGAACAAATTCCTGCATCTGCTATATACTTTTGTAATCTAATTTCCATATTTAATCGCCTACTCCAAAAAGTGCCAGAAATAATTGACCTATAATTTTAAAAAAGTTTTTTTCACGAATAGGAACGTCTCCGTTTGTAACAATTTCCACTTCACCGATAACCTTGTCGCCGGAACAGATTTTTGCATTTCCAACATTCTGACCGCTAAATACCGGAGCATTAAGTGTTTGCTGGTCCATTTCTATCGTATAGTCGGCTTTTTCTCCTTTTTTAACAAGCATGGAAATTTCATTTTCAGAAATAAGCCCCACCTCGTTGTAATTTCCTCCAAAAACCCTGAAAGTACCAACACTGTCGCCTTTTTTAAGTATAACTTTCTTTTCAAAATTATTAAAAGCATAGTCAAACATGTTGCGATGCTCATTCCAGTCGTCAGGACAATCGAGAGTTACTGTTATAACTTTCATTCCGTTTTTTTCAGCCGCTCCCACAAGGGTTCTTCCTGTTTCAGGAGTAAATCCGGGTTTTACACCAATTGCATCGCTGAACATTGAAATGAGCTTGTTAGCGTTGTTTATAACTCTTCCGTTTCTGTCTTCCGGAGGTGTTTCTTTGTAGCTTTGTGTATTTACAATCTGGGCAAAGACAGGGTTTTCCATTGCATACTTTGCAATTTTAGCAAGCTCATATGCCGTTGTATAGTGATTTTCATGGTAAAGCCCGTGTGGATTTGCAAAATGAGTGTTTTTAAGCCCCAGTTCTGCCGCTTTGTCATTCATCAGATTGACAAAAGCCTCTTCACTGCCCGAAATATGTTTTCCTATTGCAACTGCAGCATCATTCCCCGATTTTAAAAGCAACCCATATAACAAAGTTTCAAGGGAGATTTTTTCGTTCGGGTTTAAGTAAATGCTTGATCCTTCAACCCATTCTCCTTCAGCCGGAATTGTAACAGTATCAGTGAGATTACCATGTTCAATCGCTAAAATACCGGTCATTATTTTTGTTGTACTTGCCATTCCCAGACGCTCATTCATATTTTTACTGTATAAAACAGCTCCTGTGCAAGCGTCCATTAAAACCGCGGCTTTTGCTGTTGGCGTTATATTATAATCTGCCCTGACAGAAAACTGTCCAAGCAGGGTAATCATCAGCATTAAAATAGCCGTAAGTTTTTTCTGCATTTTACATTACTCCTCATATATATTCACTTATGTATATGAGAAATCCTTTCATCTTTATTACTCGCCCTTGGATTTTAACTCTTTTCTGTGTTTTATATAAGAATTAACTTTTTCAATCATATCAGGAACAAGCTCAAGAATTTTATCTACAGAAGAGCTGTTTTCAGGTGTTACAGGAATGAGACGAACCTTATCACCCGCGATGACCAAAAAAGCAACCGGTTTAATTTTCACACCGCCGCCGCTGCCACCACCAAACGGATATG
>JAZSKF010000163.1:0-1854 GCA_045534715.1 Clostridia bacterium
GCCGATGTTAAAACAGCGGTTGATTTCAGAAGATTAAGAGAAGTTTTGGTATTTAGAAAAAAATAGAAAAAGGAAGAGTGGTGGGAGAAAATGACAAGCTGGATATTTACAGGATTTTTAGCGCTTATCTATTTGCTCCAGACTACTCTTTTTGCAAATCTGGCAATATTGGGCGTAGTACCGGATATTATCCTTGTTTGTTTGCTGTGTTATACAATAATTTTTGGTAGAGAAAAAGGTTTTGTGTGCGCTCTTATAACAGGATTTATTATTGATTTGCTCACGGGAGACTTTTTTGGAAGACACATTCTTATTTATGTTTTTTCTTCGGCGCTTGCTGATTTTCTCACAGGGAAACTGTTTGGTAAAAATTTTCTTACGGCAGCACTTATCACCCTCATTGTAAGTTTTTTGGGAGGGGTTGTAATGGCCGTATATATGTATGCTGCGAAAATCGACAGAAACATTTTTTATCTGATGTTTCAGACGTCGCTTCTCTATGCGGCATATAACGCAGTGATAAGTATTTTCATGTTTTTCCCGATAGAAAGCCTTAAAAGCTATTCTTTCAGAAAGGAGTGACATCGTGAAAATTGCTCAAAACTTTTTTAAAAACAGACTTTTGGTTCTTATATGTGTAGCAGTTCTTATGGCACTCATTCTGACAGGGCAGGCAGTTAAACTGCAGCTTGTTCAGGGAGAATATTATAAACAGGTTTCTGCCGACAGAACATATAAAAACATTACTATAAAGGCTCCGAGAGGGGAAATTGTAGACAGATACGGAAGAATACTTGCGGGCAACAAGTCTGCATCCAGTATTGTTATAGACTACAATTTTGAATCAAAAGAGAAGCTTAACGATACAATTATTGCACTTCTTGAGATTATCGAGCAAAGCGGTAAGCAGTATGAAGACACTTTGCCCATATCTTATGGCGAACCTTATCAGTTCAGGTTTGAAGAAGTAAGGGGACTTAATCTTGATGAATCCGAATGGAAAGAAAAATATGAAATAGAAAAAAGTTTTTCTGCCAATCAGGTGATTAAGTTTTTTGAAGAAAAATATGAAATAAAAGATGTCGCTGATGAAACGCTCAAAAGAAAACTTATTGGCGTCAGATATGATATGCAGCTTAGAAATTTCAGCAGTGCAAATCCTTTTTCTTTTATGACCGACATCGATATAACCGTGGTTTCCAAAATAAAAGAAAATTCCGACAGACTGAGTGCAGTTGAAATAATCATTGAACCAGTTCGTGATTATGGAGAAAATTGCATCGCATCACATCTTCTTGGCAGGGTTGATAAAATTTATCGCGAAGAATATGAAGAGTTGCAGGATAAAGGATATGGTATGAACGATACCATAGGAAAAGATGGTCTTGAAAAGTATCTTGAAGAGTATTTAAGAGGAACGGACGGCAGAGAGGGAAGAGACGTCAGCATGAAAGGGAAGACGGTCACTCTTTCTAAAAATGTTGAAGCAGTTCCCGGAAAAAAAGCAGTGCTCAGCATAGATGCAAAAGTTCAGGAAGCTGCTGAAAAAACACTTGAAGAATCGGTGCATGCTTTTTATGACGAGGGAGTAACTCAAGTTGGCGGAGGAGCTGCAGTTGCCATTGATGTAAGCAGCGGTGAAGTGCTTGCACTTGCAAGTTATCCCACATATAATCTCGAAACATTCAGAGAGGATTATGCCCGCCTTTCAAACAACAGTAAAAATCCTATGTTTAACAGGGCAATAGCAGGAGCATATCCTCCGGGGTCAACCTTTAAAGCATTGACTGCAATAACCGGTCTTGAAGAGGGAGCAATCTCGGGTTCTACAATAATAACCTGTAACGGCCCCTA
>JAZSKF010000036.1:0-2354 GCA_045534715.1 Clostridia bacterium
ATTATCCTGTAGAAAAGAGGTTGTCTTTTCAGAAGAAATTGCAGTCATTTCCAAAACATCTCCCGAAAATTTTTCATATTTTAACAAAATGGTCGCCGCGGCTTTCATAAATGTCGCCCGATTCCGAATCTACATAAAAAAGACAAGTTGCGGGAGTGTCAGAAAAAGTGTCTGCAGCAGCACCAAACATAAAACAGTGGCGGGGAGATGAGTCAATGTTAACGGTTATGGCTTTTTTTCCGCTTGCGGAAACAACTGTTGCCAACTCGCCAAACTTTTCACGGGCGCACTTTTTTGCAATGTTTTCTGCATCCTCATAGGGAAAAGCAGTGTCCGAAACAAAATCAAAAAAGATTTCCTCTTCTTTGTCAGACCCCACAAGGAAAGTGTCGGTAAGGCGTTTCGCACCGCCTTTGCCACGCATAATAAGCGACAGGGCGGCCGAGCAGGCAGCTGCACCAAAAGCAAACCCTAAAAGCTTTTTTTTGTTCATTTATGGTCACATCCTGTTGTAAAAATCCTGTTTATGCTATTATACATCATAGGAAAGGTTTTGTCAAAAGGAGAAAGAAACTTCTTGCAAGAAAAGAAAAGCTGTGGTATACTAATTACATACACAAAAATTTGGCAGAGGGGTGACGAAATGCATTTTGGAGAAAAATTTAAAATGCTTATAGACTCACACGATGAAACATACGAAGAAATTGCAGCAGCTTTAGGGCTTAAATCAAAAAGCAGCATAAATCATTATATAAAAAGTGCCGCTGCACCAAAGTATGCTACTCTTATAAAAATATGTCAGCATTTTGGTGTTGGTATAAACTATTTTGACGAAACAAAGGCAGAGGCTTTTCGTCAACCAAACAGAGAATATTTTGCTGATGAAATTAAAATTCCTGTTTATGAAAGCGAAAAAAAGAATGCAGAAAAATTGTTTGATATGGTGCTTCCGCACGTTGGGCAGACAGACTGCTTTGCCGTTATCATAAAGGACGGAAGACTTGCAAGGATGAACATTCCGGAAGGAAGCACGGTTGTCCTCTCAAAAGAAATAATCCTTAAAGAAAAAAACAGAGTTGTTGTAGCAGACGGTGAAGACAGATATTTTGCAACCTATGAAAAAGTGGGAGACAAATACACTGTGATTACCCCTGCCGATCAGGACAGAATGCCGCTTGTTATTGAAGATGGCAAAAAGATGACCGAAAAGGTTTTTGCTGTTGTAAAAAGCGTGATAATAAATGAATGATTATGAATGAAAAAAGAAAACTTAACTTACCTAAATATACTTTAGCAGAAGAACTTATAAATTCAATTTCCCACGGAATAGGCGCACTTTTAGGGGTTGCCGCAATTGTTCTATGTGTGGTAATTTCTGTAATGCACAGGAATGTGTGGGGGGTTGTTGCGAGTGCGATTTATGGCGGAACGCTTGTTATTTTATACACAATGTCAAGCATCTACCATGCGCTGAAAAGAAACCGAGCAAAAGTGGTTTTCAGAACATTTGACCACTGCAGCATATTTCTTCTCATTGCGGGAACATACACTCCGATAACGCTGGTTTCGCTGCGAGGGCCGGTTGGATGGACGCTGTTCGGCGTGGTGTGGGCTGCCGCAATCACAGGGATTGCACTTAATGGCGTGAGCGTTGAAAAGTTTAAAGTAATGTCTATGATTTGCTATATAGCGATGGGCTGGGCAGTTATTTTTGCTTTTCCTCTTTTTAGAAAAGCGGTTGCGCCGGGAGGCGTGGCACTTCTTCTTTGGGGCGGCGTTTTATATACCGTCGGCGCAGTAATATATATGTTTGGTAAAAAAGCAAAGTTTATCCACTCTTTGTGGCACTTTTTTGTGCTTGGCGGAAGCATTTTGCACTTTTTTTCGATATATTTGTATATTCTTTAAAATTTTGGCGAAAGAAAGGCACAGTTTCTTATTGCAATTACAAAAAGAATATGGTATACTGTTTATGGTCGTACTATCCGGGGAGCTAGCGGTGCCCTGTACTTGCAATCCGCTATAGCAAGGGGGAATTCCTGAATTGAGGGTTATTCTTATGTCGACGGCCGCACTTTAAAATGTTGAGAAGCTGGTCTTGCGCAATAAAGCGCTGTGAACCTCGTCAGGCGGGGAACCGAGCAGCGATAAGCAGATAGCTTTATGTGCCGCGAGGCAGCCGGCTTTGAGTTTTAATTTGCGGTGCGAGCATCTGGGATAATTCGATTTTCGGGTGTACGGCTTTTTATTATAACTACAGAAAAAGGAGGGTTTCATTTATGGCTTATCAGGCACTATACCGCCGCCATCGTCCAACAACTTTTGATGATGTTGTGGAACAGGAGCATATCACC
>JAZSKF010000129.1:0-2427 GCA_045534715.1 Clostridia bacterium
TGAAATTCCCTTCGGGCGTGAAATATTGCTACGCAATATAAAATACGCTTGCGGCGTGTGGATTTATTTCATTTTACAGAAAGCGATAGCTTTCTATTTCACAATTTTGATAGAAATTATTTCACATTGAACGAAGTGAGATATTTCATTAAAATATTTATGCATCTAAACCGTTCAGCTTTGCGTTCGCAAAGCTGTTTTTATTTTTCTTGACAATCTATTTTCTTATATGGTATACTATAAGTGCGATACAAGTTAATATTAACCAATTACCAAGGGTGTATTTTTATTTCGGTAAAAATGCATTCTCTGTTTTCGCATTCCTTGGAATTGGTCGAAAACTTGTGTCGCAGCAATCGGAGTTATGCATTTTTCGTGCGTGGCTACGGCTGCGCACTTTTTTAATTTGGGGGTAAAATATGAATATAAAAGTTGAGCTTTTAAAGAATTACATTATTGACTTTATAAAATTCAGAATAGATGATTTTAATATTGATGCATCAAGAATTGCCGACACAACTGCTACACGGATGTTAGGAGAAATACAAGACGTTATAAAAAACGAGAATTTCTCTGATTTTGATGTAGTAGAAGAAATCGTTTGTATCTTTGAAAAATATAATATAGACGCAGGCTATCGTCACGACTTTTAAAAAAAACGGAACAAGCAAAACTTGTTCCGTTTTTAGCTTTAAGGACTTACAAACAGTGGAATGGTGGTGGCGAAAGACAAAACATATGTTTTTTTGTAAAAATATTGAATTTCTAGCCACAGTTTGTTATAATAAGTCAGAGGTGAATTATGGTGGAGTTTTTGAGCAAAAGTTTTGATGAGTTAAATACAAAAGAGCTATATGAAATTATAAAGGCGAGAAACACAGTGTTTCTGCTGGAACAGAAAATTATATGTCAGGACCTTGATGATATTGATTATGAAAGTCTGCACTGTTTTATGGTGGAAAATGGCAGGGTGGCGGCATATTTAAGGGCATTTTATATTGATGAAAAAACTGTCAGAATAGGCAGGGTTTTAACCATCAGCCACGGACACGGGCAGGGAAAAGAGCTTATGGAAAAAAGTCTTTCGGCAATAAAAGAGAAAATGCCCTGCTTTAAAATATATATTGAAGCGCAAAAATATGCAATCGGCTTTTATGAAAAACATGGGTTTAAGGTAACCTCGGGCGACTTTTTGGACGAGGGAATTGTCCATGTGGCAATGGAACTGAATATTGACTGACAAAAAAGATTAAATATATAGACAAACAGGGAATTCTATGATAAAATAAATAGCAAAGATTTATGAAGGAAGGCGTGTTGTAGATATGGCAAATACAATTAATTTTAGTTACGAAAAATTAAAAAACTTTTGTGAGACAGCATTTGACAAACTGGGATTTAAACACGAAGACAGTGTTAAAATCACAGATGTCTTGTTGCTTTCTGACCTGTACGGAATAGAGTCTCACGGAATGCAGAGACTTGTGCGCTATCACAAAGGTATAGAAAAAGGACTTATTAAAATAGAAGCAAAACCTGAAGTGGTTTTTGAAACACCTGTTTCTCTTGTTGTTGACGGTCACGACGGTATGGGTCAGCTCAACAGCTGTTTCACAATGGAAAAGACCATTGCGAAAGCAAAAGAGTCGGGAATATGTATTTCAAGTGTTCGTAATTCAAACCATTTTGGTATTGCCGGATATTATGCAAAAATGGCTGCAGACAATGGTCTTATCGGTTTTGCTATGACAAACTCGGAAGCTATTATGGTTCCCACTTTCAGCAGAATGGCTATGCTTGGCAGCAACCCGATTGCTATGTCTATGCCGGCAAAACCCTATCCGTTTTTCTTTGATGCTTCAACAACAGTTGTAACACGCGGAAAACTTGAAGTTTACAACAAAAATTCAAAAGCACTTCCTGAAGGTTGGGCTCTTGACAAAAATGGTAAAGGGTCAAGCGATGCAGCAGACGTTCTCAAAAACATTGTTGCAAAAGCAGGTGGCGGCATAATGCCTCTCGGCGGCGAGTTTGAACAGACAGGCAGCCACAAAGGTTACGGTTATGGTATGCTTTGTGAAATTTTCTGTTCAATTATTTCTATGGGGATGACATCCAACCACACTCACATAAACGGCAAAGGCGGAACATGTCACGGTTTTGCAGCTATCAATCCGGACATTTTCGGAAATGCTCAGGATATTATTGACCATTTGTCAACATTCCTTGAGGAACTTCGTGCTGCACCCAAAGCAGAGGGTGCTGCTCAGATATATACTCATGGTCAGAAAGAAATTCTTGCCTATGCAGACCGTATGGAAAACGGCATTGACATAAACGTTAACACTGTTGCTGAAATGGTTGATTTCTGCAAATTTGCTGAAATGCCTGTTGAAGAATTTTTAAGCGATATAAATCTTGAGTCTG
>JAZSKF010000100.1:0-7102 GCA_045534715.1 Clostridia bacterium
CTTTCTTAAACTAATATATGGACATAAGAAAACATGTCTGTGAAAGGAGAATAAAATTTGTGGAGAACTGGATATTGTGATAAAACTTGGAATACTTGGATATGGAAATCTTGGCAGAGGAGTGGAAATTGCTGCGCTGCAAAACCCTGATATTGAGGTTAAAAGCGTTTTTTCGCGGAGAAACCCTGCCGACGTTGATATTATTACCAAAGGTGCGACAGTTTATAACATTGAAAAAATATATGACATGAAAAATGAGATTGACGCTCTTATTATCTGCGGAGGCAGTGCAACCGATTTGCCGGTGCAGACTCCCGAAATGGCAAAACATTTCAATGTTGTCGACAGTTTTGACACCCATGCGAAAATTCCTGAGCATTTTGAAAAGGTAAATAGGGCGGCTCTGGAGGGTGGACATACTGCCATAATTTCGGCGGGATGGGACCCGGGCATGTTCTCTCTGGCACGTCTTTATTCAAACGCTATATTGCCTGATGGAAAAGATTATACTTTCTGGGGAAAAGGTATTAGCCAGGGGCATTCGGATGCCATTCGCAGAATTGACGGGGTTTTAGATGCAAGACAGTACACAATCCCCGTTCCCGAAGCTATGGAAAAGGTGAGAAACGGGGAAATGCCCGAGCTCACAACCCGTGAAAAACATATTCGTGAATGTTTCGTTGTTGCAAAAGAGGGAGCTGACAAAGTCCAGATTGAAAGCGAAATAAAAAATATGCCCAACTATTTTGCTGACTATGATACAACTGTGCATTTTGTTACAAAAGAGGTTCTTGAAAAAGAGCACAGTGGTATGCCGCACGGGGGCAGAGTTATCCGCAGCGGAAGAACAGGTCTTGAAAAAGAATGTTCACATACAATAGAATATTCGCTGAAACTTGATTCAAATCCGCAGTTTACCTCAAGCGTGCTTGTTGCCTGCGCAAGAGCTGTTGTGAGAATGAACAAAGAGGGACAGACAGGCTGCAAAACAATGTTTGATATTCCACCGGCATATCTTTCTTATGAAAGTCCGGAAGAATTAAGAAAAAGGCTGCTTTGATTAAATCCTTTAAAAAAGGACGTGAATAATATGAAGTTTAAAGCTTCCATTATGGATGGAGAAACTTTGTCAAGAGCGCTGGTGAGGATGTCCCACCAGATAGTCGAAAAAAACAAATCGGTTGACAACCTTTGTTTTATCGGAATTAAAACAAGGGGAGTACCGCTGGCAAAACGTATAGCTCAGAATGTTCAGCAAATAGAAAACAAAAGCGTTGACATTGGAGCGCTTGATATAACTCTTCACAGAGATGACCTGACTTATGTTGCACAGGACCCGGTGATAAATTCAACCGACATAAAATTTGACATTGCAGGGAAAGATGTTGTTCTGGTGGACGATGTTCTTTTTACGGGACGAACAGTAAGAGCGGCGATGGACGCCATTATGTCGCTTGGACGCCCCGCAACAATTCAGCTTGCCGTGCTGGTAGACAGAGGGCACAGGGAACTGCCCATAAGAGCAGATTATGTGGGGAAAAATGTTCCGACCTCCAAAAGCGAAATTGTAAGCGTGAAGCTTAAAGAACAAGATAATGACGACAAAGTCGAACTTTATGAGATATAAAAAAACTCGCCTGCAGGGCGAGTTTTTCTTTTATATTATTCCGTCAGGATTTTTTAAAACAAAGTTCCAAGTGTCGGCACACATTTCGTTAATGCCGTACTGTGCTTCCCAGCCAAGCACGGTTTTTGCTTTTTCGGGGTTTGCATAACACATTGCAATATCTCCGGGGCGTCGGTCTGTGAGTTTGTGGGGAACCTCTTTTCCGCAAGCTTTTTCAAAAGCTTTCACCATTTCAAGCACGCTATAGCCATTGCCTGTGCCAAGGTTAAATGCATCTGCACCTTTTTCCCTTAAAGTCCAGTCAAGTGCTTTGAGGTGACCGATACTTAAATCGACAACGTGAATATAGTCGCGGACTCCGGTGCCGTCTTTTGTGGGATAGTCGCTGCCAAACACCGAAAGCTGTGGCAGTTTTCCGGCTGCCACTTTTGCTATATAAGGCATAAGGTTGTTGGGAATTCCATTCGGATCTTCGCCTAAAAGTCCGCTTTTATGGGCACCGATGGGGTTAAAATATCTGAGCAGAGCAATGCTCCATTCGTTATCCGAAACATAAATGTCCCGCAAAATATTTTCTATCATAAGTTTTGTGCTGCCGTAAGGATTTGTGGTGGACAGAGGAAAACTTTCGTCTATCGGGACAGATGCAGGGTTTCCGTAAACAGTAGCGGAAGAGCTGAAAACAATCTTTTTAACGCCATGGGCTTTCATTGCCTGACAAAGAAGAAGAGTGCCTGTTACGTTGTTATGATAATATTCGATAGGTTTCGCAACAGATTCGCCAACTGCTTTATATCCGGCAAAATGGATTACCGCATCAATTTTATTTTCATCAAAAATTTTGTTCATACCCTCAAAATCCAGAAGGTCGGTTTCATAGAACTTAAAATCTTTGTTTGTAATCTTTTTAATTCTGTCAAGCGCCGCAGGCTTTGAATTTGAAAAATTGTCCATAATGACAATTTCGTGGCCTGCGTTTAAAAGTTCCACAGATGTGTGGCTGCCGATATAGCCGGCACCACCGGTAACTAAAATTTTCATAAAAAATCTCCTTTAGTTTAAAGTTATATCACAAGTCCGCCGTTTGGACTGATTATTTGGCCGGTTATATAATCTCCGCTTTCTTCCGCAAGGAAAAGTGCAGTTTTTGCAATCTCGCAGGGGGATGCAAACCTGCCTAGCGGAATGCCCTCTAAAATGTCGGCTCTTTCTGCCTCGGAAAAGCCTTTCATCATATCTGTCTCAACCACGCCGGGAGCAATAGCATTAACGGTTATTCCCGACAAAGCAACCTCTTTGGCAAGCGCCCGGGTGAGAGCTATCAACCCCGATTTAACCATAGAATAATGAACCTCGCAAGACGCTCCTGTAATTCCCCATATAGAAGAAATATTTATTATTTTCCCCGATTTTTCAGCTATCATCCCGTCAAGTACTGCCTGACAAGCATAAAATGCACCTTTTAGATTTATATCAATCATATCTGTTAAATCAGACTCAGTAATATCCGAAAAAAGTTTTGTCTGTGCAATGCCGGCGTTGTTTATTAAAAGGTCAATTTTGCCAAACTGTGATTTAACATCGGCTACCACGTCAAAAATATTTTTTCTGTCTGCCAGATTCAGTTTGAAAAAATGAATATTTTCATAATTTTTCTCAAGTTCTTCGGCTTCTTTTTCGCTCTTTAAATATGTTGCTGCAACACGGTAGCCATTTTGTGCAAAAAGCTCTGCACAGGCTTTGCCTATTCCGCGGGAAGCGCCGGTAATAAAAACTGTTTTCATATCTTATTTGCTGTCAATTGTCATAACAACGGCAAATCTGCCGTCTTTTTCATGCAGCTGCTCCTTTATTTGTTTTACAATTTCATCTTTTTCTTTTTGCAATGCAAAAGGAAGTTCCAGGTCGAAAATCAGGTTAATTCTTGTTTCGCCGTCTGTCATACGAAAATCGTGGATGCCAAGACGCTCGTCAACCCCTTTAACCACCGAAAGAACAACCTCCTTAAGTGCACTGGTAGTTTCACACAAAGTGGTTACCGGGTCCATATGGATAACGGTATGCACGCCAAGCTCGCGGAAAATTTTCTGTTCCAGTTCGTCAATAATTTCGTGAGTTCTGACAATGTCAGTGTTGTCGGGAACCTCTGCGTGAACAGAAGCCATTTTCCTGCCCGGGCCATAATCGTGAATAATTAAATCGTGGACTCCGCAAATGCCCTCGCCGTCCATTATTGTTTGTGTTATTTTTTCCACTGTTTCAAGGTCGGGCGAAGAACCGAGCAGAAGGTCTATTGTGTTTTTGGCAATTCCAAAACCCGAATACATTACCACAAGCGAAACGAGTGCGCCCATTATTCCGTCGAGAGGAAAAGACACAAAATTTCCTGCAATTACCGAGATAATAACAATTGATGTGGAAATGGCGTCGCTTAAGGAATCGGCAGAAGCCGCCATAAGAACGCCCGAACTTATTTTTTTGCCAAGAAACCGGTTATAGAAAAACATCCACAGTTTAACAAACACAGATGCAGAAAGAATAACTATCAGACCGATGCTGTATTTTACTGGAGTGGGAGAAAAGATTTTCCCTGCCGAGCTTTTTAAAAGCTCAAATCCCACAAGCATAATTATAAAAGAAATAATAAGCGAAGAAATATATTCCAGTCTGCCGTGCCCGAAAGGATGTTCCTCGTCCGGATGCATATTGCCCAGCTTTGTTCCAACAATTACAATGAGAGAAGAAGCGGTATCCGAAAGGTTGTTAAAAGCGTCCGAAGTAACGCTGATGCTTTTGAGGATTAGTCCCACCACAAGTTTTAAAACAAACAGGAAAAAGTTGCACACAATCCCCAAAACGCCGCCCAGGACACTGTATTTTTCCCGCACGGCAAGGTCGGAAGTGTTTTCATAATCGGAAACAAATTTTTTCAGTAGAAATTTAATCAATTCATTACCCCCGGGTCAATTTCAAGATTTTCCGCCGAATATGCTGCAACGGCAAGTGCGTCACATCGTTCGTTAAATTCATGGCCGGCGTGGCCTTTAAGCCATACAAAAGTGACATTGTGGGTTTCAAGCAGAGGCAACAGTTTCTGCCACAAGTCCACATTCAAAGCCGGTTTTTTGTCTGCCTTTCGCCAACCGTTCTGCTGCCATGAGTAAACCCAGCCTTTTGCAATGGAATCCACTACATATTTTGAATCGGAATAAAGGGTAACATCGCAAGGAAATTTGAGCATTTCAAGCCCTGTGACAACAGCCATAAGCTCCATTCGGTTGTTGGTGGTGGATTTGAACCCGCGGGACACCTCTTTTTCTGCGCCGTCGCAGGTGAGAATAACCCCAAAGCCACCCGGGCCGGGGTTTCCGCTGCAAGCGCCGTCAGTATATATACTAACCTGTTTAGTCATAATGGCAATATCTCCTTATAAACTTCACATATAATTATATATTATGTTGGTTATAAATGCAATAACAATTTACATAAAAATAATACAGGTGATGATATGTTCAGCTATATATGGGCAGGAATGATACTTTTTTCAATTATACTGTCCCTTTTTACAGGAAAAGGGGAAGCGGTTGCACTTGCAGCAACCGAGGGTGCTGCAGAGGCAGTCACAAACTGCATAGAAATTGCAGGAATTATGGCTCTATGGAACGGACTGATGAATATTGCTTCGGAAAGCGGGCTGATAGCCTCTTTTTCCAAAGCAATAAAACCGGTTTACAAAATCTTTTTTAAAAATATTCCGTCTGACTCCAAAGCGGGTAAAAATATACTAATGAATATAACGGCAAACATTTTGGGACTTGGGAACGCCGCAACTCCCTTTGGACTTGGCGCAATGGAAGAGATGGGTAAAGATGCCGGCGGCAGAGCCACTGATGAAATGATAGTTTTTGTTCTGCTTAACACGGCGTCAATTCAGCTATTGCCGACAACAATAATCTCTCTTCGGGCGGCGGCAGGGTCTGTCTCTCCGTCCGATATAATAGTGCCGGTGTGGATAGTGTCCGTTTTTGCATTTGTTATGGGACTAATAGGAATTGCACTTTTTAAAAGGGGATAGCAAATGGAAAATTTCAGCAAACTTTTAATCCCAATAATAATTTTTTCAATTATATTGTTAGGTCTTGTCCGCAAAAAAGACATATATCAGGCTTTTGTTCAAGGTGCGGGCGAGGGACTGACGGTGCTTATAGACATACTGCCTAACATAATAGGAATATTGGTTGCAGTATCAATGCTCAAGGCGTCGGGAGCAATAGAACTTTTGGCACATGCACTATCGCCGACCTTAAAGCTGATAGGCCTGCCGGCCGAGCTTATACCTCTTGCGCTGCTGAGGCCTGTTTCGGGCGGGGGTTCTATAACCATAGTAAACGATATTCTCAAAAACAGCGGGCCGGACAGTTATGCAGGCAGAATAGCGGCGGTTATGATGGGGTCGACGGAAACCACCTTTTACACTGTTGCGCTTTTGTATGGCGCTGCAAAAGTAAAAAATATCCGCCACACATTGCATGTTGCTCTGCTGGCGGATATCTGTGGTATTTTAGGCAGCGTAATAGTCTGCCGACTCTTTTTTAAAATGTAATTTTCTTTGCAATATAATCACGAAGCTCGGAAATTGCAACGCGTTCCTGCTGCATAGTGTCACGGTCACGAACAGTAACGGAAGCGGTTTCTTCGCTTTCAAAATCGTATGTGATACAAAGCGGAGTTCCGATTTCGTCCTGACGGCGATAACGTTTGCCGATGCTGCCTGCATCGTCAAATTCGCACATAAAGTCTTTGGAGATTTCCGCAAATACTTCTTCTGCTTTTTCTGAAAGCTTTTTGGAAAGCGGAAGAACAGCTGCTTTGTAAGGAGCAAGAGCAGGATGCAGACGCATAACAGTTCTCACATCTCCTTCGCCAACCTCTTCCTCATCATAAGCTTCAACAAGGAAAGCAAGTGCAACACGGTCAGCGCCCAACGACGGCTCGATAACATAGGGAATAAACTTTTCGTTTGTGTATGGGTCAACATATTCCATGTTTTCGCCTGAATGGTTAGCATGCTGAGTGAGGTCAAAATCTGTTCTGTCGGCAATGCCCCAAAGTTCGCCCCAACCAAACGGGAAGAGGAATTCAATGTCTGTTGTTGCATTTGAATAGTGAGAAAGCTCTTCCGGGTCGTGGTCACGAAGTTTTAAGTTTTCTTCTTTTATGCCGAGAGAAAGAAGCCAGTTCACACAATAGTCTTTCCAGTATTTGAACCATTCAAGGTCGGTTCCGGGAGCGCAGAAAAATTCAAGCTCCATCTGTTCAAATTCTCTTGTTCTGAAAGTGAAGTTGCCGGGAGTAATTTCGTTTCTGAAAGATTTACCCACCTGACCTTCGCAACAATGAGATTTCTGTCGAGTTGAACGCTGAATATTTTTGAAATTAGCAAAAATGCCCTGAGCAGTTTCGGGACGAAGAAAA
>JAZSKF010000060.1:0-2419 GCA_045534715.1 Clostridia bacterium
GTTGAAAGGAGTTTTAAAAATGAGAGATACTCTTTGGTACAATGATGCCAATGAAAAGAAAAACAGAGTGGAAGAAATTATTCTAACAATTTACCAAGCACTGAACGAGAAAGGTTATGACCCTGTCAGCCAGATTGTCGGATACATTTTGTCCGGCGACCCGACATATATCACCAGCCACAACGGTGCACGTGCGCTTATAACAAAGGTTGAACGTGACGAAATTCTTGAAGAGGTTGTTAAATTTTATCTGACAAAATTTTAATCGGGTGGCAAATATGACATTAGAAGAATACAAACAGTATATAAAAGGCAAAAAGGTTGCAGTTGTTGGTATTGGTGTCAGCAATATGCCGCTGATTGACTTTCTTTTGTCTTGCGGTGCACAGGTTTTCGCATGCGACAAAAATGAGAACATTGGTGAAAATGAAGATTTACTTCGAAGCAAAGGTGTTGCGCTAAAGCTTGGTGAAGCATATCTTGAAAACCTTGATGCTGAAATTATATTTAAAACTCCCGGTATGAGACCGGACAACCCGGCACTTGTTTCTGCGGGAAAAAATGGCGCCGAAATTACAAGTGAGATGGAACTCTTCTTTGAACTTTGTCCTTGCAAAAAAATTGCTGTTACAGGCAGTGACGGGAAAACTACAACCACAACACTGATATATAACATACTGACTCAGGCAGGATATACTTGTCATTTAGGCGGCAACATCGGCAGACCTCTTATTGGAGACATAGAAAAAATAAAACCCGATGACTTTGCCGTTGTTGAACTTTCAAGTTTTCAACTTTTTTCTATGAAAAAATCGCCTGAAATTGCAGTTGTAACAAATGTTTCGCCAAATCATCTGGATTGGCACACCAATTATGATGAATATATTTTAGCCAAAAAGAATGTGTTTGCCTTCCAGGAAGAATCGGGTCTTCTGGTTGTGAATCATGACAATCACGATGCTTTTTCTATGATGGAAGAAAGAAAAGGTGCCGGCAGATTTTTCAGTAGAAAAATGAAAACTAAAAACGGCGTTTTTTCTGAAAATGGAGAAATTTATATGTGTGATGGCGAAAAAACTGTGCACATAATGGATGAAACCGATATAAGAATTCCGGGAAAGCATAATGTTGAAAACTATCTTGCGGCGATTGCGGCAGTTTATGATTATGTTTCACCCGAAGATATAGTTTTTGTTGCAAAAAACTTTGGCGGAGTTGAACATAGAATAGAGTTTGTCCGTGAGCTAAAAGGAATAAAATTCTATAATGATTCGATAGCGTCCAGCCCGACAAGGACAATTGCCGCACTTAATTCTTTTGACAAAAAACTTGTTTTGATTGCGGGCGGGTATGACAAAAAAATTCCGTTTGACATACTTGGAGAATATATAAATGAAAAGGTGAAAGAGCTTGTTCTTGTAGGACATACTTCCCAAAAAATCAAAGAAGCAGTTGTTGCTGCGGGAAACAGCACAAAAATTACCCTTTGTGATGAATTTGAACAGGCGGTTATATCTGCATATAACAAAGCCGAGCCGGGAGATGTTGTGCTATTTTCACCTGCATGCGCATCTTTTGATATGTTCAAAAATTTTATGGAACGCGGAAAAGCATTTAAAAACATAGTAAATAACATCTAAGGAGAAAAAAGATGAAAGAAAAATTCTATATAACTACGGCCATTGCATATACTTCCAGAAAACCGCATATTGGCAATACTTATGAAATCGTTCTGACAGATGCAATTGCCCGTTACAAGAAAAAAAGGGGATATGATGTTTATTTCCTGACAGGTACAGACGAGCATGGTCAGAAAATTCAGCAGGAGGCTGAAAAAAAGGGGATTACTCCACAGGAATATGTTGACGGTGTTGCAGGAGAAATCCGTGCAATCTGGGACCTTATGAATACCACTTATGATAAATTCATAAGAACAACCGACGGCTATCATGTTAAAGCTGTTCAGAAAATTTTTAAGAAGTTTTATGACCAGGGCGATATATATAAAAGCGAGTATGAGGGACATTATTGTGTTCCCTGTGAATCCTTTTTCACAGAAACACAGCTTGTAGACGGCAAATGTCCCGATTGCGGCAGAGAAGTTCAAAAAGCAAAAGAAGAGTCTTATTTCTTCAAGATGAGCAAATATCAGAACAAGCTCATGAAACACATTGAAGAAAACCCCGACTTTATTCAGCCTGAATCCAGAAAAAATGAAATGGTAAACAATTTCTTAAAACCCGGACTTCAGGCCCTTTGTGTTTCATGATCTCTTTCCACTTGGGGAATCCCCGTTGAATTTGACACGGGACATGTCATTTATGTGTGGATAGATGCTTTGTCAAACTACATCACTGCACTTGGTTATTCTCCTGATGAGCAGAGCGAACTTTTTGACAAATACTGGCCGGCAGATGTG
>JAZSKF010000123.1:0-8599 GCA_045534715.1 Clostridia bacterium
AATAGAAAGTTTGTTAAAATAGGGGTTTAATAACACATATTTTTCTAAGTGCAACAAGTCAAGTGGTTATGATGATGGCCTTTATGGTGCTGGGGTATATTTTAACAGCGACGGGGAAATTGCATGAAGATGCAAGCAAAACACTTTCAACTGTTCTGGTATACGTTTGTATGCCGGCGATGACAATATCCTCATTCGCAAAAAATATGACGATAGAAAATCTTGCTCAGCAAAGCACAATGATTTTGTGTGGCGCGATTACTATAGTTGGCGGATATCTGATTGCAGTGATACTTGCAAAATTTTTCTCAAACGATGTTTTTTTAAGAGGTATTTATGCCTATTCCTTTGCCGTTCCCAATATCGGGTATATGGGATATCCGATGATGGCTGCAGTTTTTGGAGACAAAATGCTTTTTAATATGCTGATGTTTTGTATCCCGTTTAATATATTTATCTATTCAAAAGGAATAAAACTGCTTTGTCCTAATGCCCGCGGCGGTGCAAAGGCAATTCTTACTCAGCCAGCAATGGTGGGCATGATGATAGGAACTGTAATAGGACTTTTTGGAATTAAACTTCCGTCTATAATAGTCAATATTCTGCAGCCCGCATCAGACTGTATGGCACCTATTGCAATGCTGATGACAGGTTGTGTAATTGCGCAGAAACCTATCAGAGAACTAGTGGGAGACATAAAAGCATATGAGGCTTCAATATTAAGACTTGTGGTAATTCCTGTTGTAGTTGTTGTTCTGCTTGCACTCTTAAAAGTGGACTCAACCATTATAATAGTTACCGGCGTAACGCTTCTTATGCCACTTGGACTTAATTCTGTCGTTTTCCCTGAAGCATTTGGGGGAGATGGCCGTCCCGGAGCAAAACTTGCTCTCGTTTCTCATGTGATGGGGCTGATTACCATACCACTGATGTTTGGTATACTGACATTTATTATAAAATAATATTATTCGGTGCAGGAAAAAGCGTCTGCACCGAATGTTTTTAGCAAAAAACTATTGACTTTTTGTTAAGTTTATGCTATTATGATAGCATATTAGCACGCTAAAGCGATAAAGTGAAGGCGCGGCGTAGAAAAAAGGAGAGAATTATGCAACAAAACATTGATAATCTCATACAGAAACTAAGAGTTATTTATCAGAAATTTGGTTATTCGCAGTTTCGGATGAACAAGTTTGAAGAATATGACACTTATGTTAAGAACAAAGATTTTTTAATAAGCGACAAAGTAATAACTTTTACTGATACTAACGGTAAACTTCTTGCTATGAAACCAGACGTTACTTTGTCTATCATAAAGAATTCTGAGGACACTGTAAACTATGTCCAGAAAGTGTATTATAATGAAAATGTTTACAGAGTGTCCGAAGGGTCTCAGGGGTTTAAAGAGATTATGCAGGCAGGCCTTGAATGTATAGGAGAGGTTGACACCTACAATATATGTGAGGTTATTATGCTGGCGGCGAAAAGTCTTGAATGTATAAGTGAAAAGTATTTTCTTGATATTTCGCATATGGGACTTGTTGCATCGCTTCTTGCGGCAGCAGGCATTGATGATACCTCACGGTTTTTAAAAGCTATCAGCGAAAAAAATTTGCCCGAACTTACTACGGCGTGCAACGAACAGGGGTTGGACGAAAAGTGGACAGAAAAAATTCAGCTGCTTGTTTCTCTTTACGGACCGATTGAAGAAATATCAAAAGAAATAAAAAGTCTTTCTGTTAATGAAGAAACGGAAAAAGCTATAAAAGAAATTGAGCAGATTTGCAGAGTTCTGATAAAAGCGGGGCTAAAAAATATTCAGTTTGATTTTTCTGTTGTCAATGATATGAAATATTATAACGGGATACTTTTCCGCGGATATGTTGAAGGCGTGCCGACAGGTATATTAAGCGGCGGACAGTATGACAGGCTTATGACAAAAATGGGCAAAAAGTCGGGTGCGATAGGTTTTGCTATATATCTTAATTTGTTGGAACGGTTGTTTGTTTCGGGGAAAGTATATGATGCAGATGTTTTGCTCTGTTATGATGAAAATGTTTCGCCAGAAAAGGTGTTTAACAAGGCTGAAGAAATAACAGCAAGCGGAAAACCGGTTCTTGTTCATACCAGCAAGACTGCAAAGGTTTTCTGCCGTGAAACAATTGTCTTATCAGGGGAGGAAAAGTAAAGTTGAAACAGATAAATATTGCTCTGCCGAAAGGCAGGCTTGGTGAAAAAGTTTACACAATGCTGCAAAAAGCAGGTTTTTCCTGTCCTGAAATAGAAAAAGGGGACAGAAGACTTATATTTGAATCTGCCGACGGGAAACTGAGATATTTCTGGGTGAAACCGTCGGACGTTCCAATTTATGTGGAACGTGGTGCAGCAGATATTGGAATTGCGGGCAAAGATATTCTACTTGAATACAGCCCTGATGTTTATGAGCTGTTAGACCTTGGAATAGGAAAATGCCGTATGGCAGTTGCTGCTGCTGTGGGTTTTCGCGACCCGTCGGACAGAAGTCTTCGCGTTGCAACAAAATTCCCCAATATTGCAAGCGGATATTATGAGAAAAAAGGTCGTGACATTGACATCATAAAGCTTAACGGGTCAATTGAGCTTGCGCCAATTCTTGACCTGTCGGATGTTATTGTTGATATAGTGGAAACAGGTACAACGCTTAAAGAAAACAACCTTGAACCTACCGAAACGGTGGTTCCCATATCTGCAAGACTAATTGCCAACAAGGCAAGTTATAAATTTTGCCACGAGCAGATAAAAGAGGTATATTTGGCGCTTGAAAAACAGTGCACAGAAGGTGAAAACAAATGATTAAAATATTTAACTGGGACGAGGTAGAAGAAATTTTTAAAAGAGAGGAAGCCACGGTTAATGTTTCGGATGTTGTGGCGAATATCATCTCTGATGTAAGAAAATACGGCGATGATGCACTTTTTAATTATTGCAAAAAGTTTGATGGTGCCGAGCTTTCCTGCCTTGAAGTTTTGGAAGAAGAAACAGAAGAAGCATTCCGGTCTGTCCCGGAAAAAATGATTGCTATCCTTAAAGAAGCAAAAGAAAATATTGAAAACTATCATAAAAACCAAATAAGAAATGGTTTTGTATTGAATGAAAAAAAAGGGGTAACAGCAGGCCAGAAGGTGCTTCCTCTTGAAAAAGTGGGAATATATGTTCCGGGAGGAACTGCGGCATATCCTTCGTCCGTTCTGATGAACGCCATTCCTGCCAAGCTTGCGGGTGTTTCGGAGATTGTTATGGTAACCCCTCCAACCGGCGGTAAGATAAATCCTAACATACTTGCTGCCGCAAAAATTGCCGGTGTTGACAGGGTGTTTAAACTTGGCGGTGCACAGGCAGTTGCAGCACTTGCTTATGGTACGGAAAGTGTTCCCCGTGTGGACAAAATTGTAGGCCCCGGAAATGCTTATGTTGCCGAAGCAAAAAGACAGGTATTTGGTCAGGTTGCGATTGATATGATAGCGGGACCAAGTGAAATTTTAATTATAGCAGACCAAAATGCAAACCCCGTATATGTTGCAGCAGATCTTCTGTCTCAGGCGGAACATGACAGAAATGCAAGTGCGGTTCTTATAACGGACTCTGCGGCAGTTGCCCAAAAGGTTCAGGAGGAAATTGAGGTTCAGCTTAAAATGCTGCCCCGTTATGAAATAGCAAGAGAATCTATAGATAAAAACGGCAAAATTATAATTGCGCCGTCACTTAGCAAGGCAATAGACTGTTCCAACAGAATTGCACCGGAACATCTTGAAATTTGTGTGAAAAATCCTTTTGACTATCTTGACAAGATAAAAAATGCCGGTTCGGTATTTTTGGGAAACTATTGTCCCGAAGCATTGGGAGACTATATGGCAGGACCTAACCACACACTTCCGACAAGCGGGACAGCACGTTTTTCAAGTCCTCTTTCGGTAGACGATTTTGTTAAGAAAATGCAGTTCACCTATTTCACAAAGGAAGCATTTTTTGAAATTGCCGACAAGGTTTCCTATTTTGCAGAAACAGAAGGACTCACTGCTCACGCGAGAAGTGCCAGCATCAGAAAAGAAAAATAAGGTGGGAATATTTTGAGTAAATTTCTAAACAAAAAGTACAGGAAGCTTGAGGCTTATGTGCCGGGCGAGCAACCTGTTGACAAAAAGTATATAAAGCTTAACACCAACGAATCACCCTATCCCGCATCACCTCATGTTATAAAAACAATTTCGCAGGATGAGGTTGCAAAGCTTAATTTGTATCCCGACCCCAAATGCGGTAAGCTGAAAGAAAAACTTGCTGAAAGATATGGTTTTTCTGAAGAAAATATTTTTGTATCCAACGGGTCGGACGACATTTTAAACTTTGCTTTTATGGCGTTTGGAGAAAAGGGAGCAATTTTCCCCGATATTTCCTATGGATTCTACGAGGTGTTCGGTGAGCTTAGCGGAATAAAATGCAAAAAAATGGCCTTGAAAGAGGACTTCTCAATTGACAAAAAGGACTATTTTGGTGCAAAAAAACTTGTAGTTATAGCAAACCCCAATGCGCCTACCGGTATGGCTTTGCCGGTGAAGGACATTGAAGATATTGTCATCAAAAATCGCGATAGCGTTGTTGTGGTTGACGAAGCGTATGTGGATTTTGGCGGCGAAAGCTCTCTTCCGCTCGTGAAAAAATATGACAATTTGCTTGTTGTTCAGACCTATTCAAAATCCAGAAGTCTTGCAGGCGGCAGACTTGGTTTTGCAATAGGCGACAAAGAGCTTATTTTAGACCTTGAAAAAATAAAATATTCCACAAACCCATATAGCATAAACAGACTGACAATGCTTGCAGGAATTGCGGCGATTGAGACTGACGAATATTATATGGAAAACTGCAAGGAGATTGCAAAAACCAGAGAATTTACTATGGAAGAGCTTAAAAAAATGGGTTTTAGCATGACACCCTCTGTGGCCAACTTTATTTTTGTGAAAAAAGAGGGGATTGCGGGTGAAACCTTTTACTCAAAACTCAGAGAAAAGGGTGTCTTAGTAAGACATTTTAAAAAGGAACGAATTAAAGATTATGTAAGGGTTACAATCGGCACAAAAGAAGAAATGGAAAAATTTCTTGAAATAACAGAAGAAATTTGCTTAGGAGGAAGTTTAGTATGAGAAAAGCGGAAATTAAACGTACAACATCAGAAACAGACATTTTTCTTTCGTTAAATCTTGACGGCACAGGAAGTTCCGACATCAATACAGGTTGCGGGTTTTTGGACCACTGTCTCACTCTTTTTGCAAAACACAGCGGCTATGATCTGGTTGTTAAATGCGAGGGTGACACATATATTGACGATCACCACACCTGCGAAGATATTGGGATATGTCTCGGCAGAGCTTTTAAGGAAGCTATAGGTGATATGAAAGGGATTGTCCGTTACGGTGACATTATACTGCCTATGGATGAAGCACTTGTTATGGCGGCGGTTGACATTTCGGGCAGAACTCACCTTTCATACGGGCTTGACATTCCATCACAGAAGGTTGGGACTTTTGATACTGAGCTCACAGAAGAGTTTTATCTTGGCTTTGTGAGAAAAGCTGCAATAACATTGCATGTAAAACAGATGAGTGGCAAAAATTCTCATCACATTATAGAGGGAAGTTTTAAAGCGGTGGCGCGTGCACTTGCAAAAGCAACTGCAATTGACGCTGCAAAAAAAGACCAGATTCCCTCAACTAAAGGGGTATTATAACAATTATGATTGCAATCATAGATTATGGAGTGGGAAATCTTTATTCCCTCAAATGTTCGCTTGATGCGCTAAGTATTGAAAACTGTGTTACAAAAGACGAACAGGTTATAAAAAGCGCCGACGGGATTATACTCCCCGGAGTGGGTGCGTTTGAAGATGCTATAAAAAGCTTAAGAAAGACGGGGCTTGACAAGACGGTTGTCGGCCTTGCAAAAAGCGGTAAGCCGCTGCTTGGAATTTGTCTTGGCATGCAGATGCTTTTTGAAAAAAGCTTTGAATATGGCGAGCATGATGGACTTGGACTTGTGCCGGGCAAGGTTGTTGCAATGGAAGGACGCATTCCAAATAGCTACAAAATTCCGCATATCGGATGGAACAGTCTTCATTTTACAAAGGGAAACTGTCCCATTTTCAAATATCTTAAAGAAAAAGATTTTGTATATTTTGTTCATTCTTTCTTTGCGGACGAATGTGATGAAAATGTTGTTGCAACTGCAGAATACGGAATTGATGTTACTGCTGCAGTACAGAAAGACAATATTTTCGGTTGTCAGTTTCATCCGGAAAAAAGCGGCGATGTGGGACTTGCCATTTTAAAAGCTTTTGCAGAGGAGGTAAAAAGATGATTGTTTTACCTGCAATAGATTTGTTTGACGGGAAATGTGTGCGCCTTTTCAAAGGCGATTATAACCAGATGACCGTTTACAGTGAACGACCGGAAGAAATTGCCGCAGACTTTGAAAAATCGGGCGCAGAGTTTATACATATTGTGGATTTGGAGGGAGCAAAAAACGGACAAACTCCCAACATTGAAACAGTCAAAAAAATCGTGGCAAGCACAAATATTAAAACTGAAATTGGCGGTGGGATACGCTCCATTTCTGTTATAGAAAAATATATTGCTGCAGGTGTGGACAGGGTAATACTTGGCACCGCAGCGACAGAAAACACAGATTTTCTGCGTGAAGCAGTGGATTTGTTCGGCGACAAAATTGCTCTTGGCGTTGATATCAAAGACGGATATGTTGCCGTTAAAGGTTGGACCGAAAAGTCTGAGTACAGATATGAAACGTTCTGTGAAATGGCGGAAAAAATGGGTGTAAAAACACTTATTTGTACTGATATTTCAAAGGACGGCGCCATGAAAGGCACAAACCACGAGCTTTATAAGACTCTGTCCGAAAATTTTGGAATGAACATTATTGCATCGGGTGGAGTTTCCAGCCTTGAAGATGTTGAAAAACTTGCACGGCTTGACATATACGGCGCTATTGTCGGCAAAGCTTACTACACAGGCGCAATTTCAATAGCTGATGCAGTTAAATTGTGCGAAAAAATAGGGAAGGAGAAAACACTTTGATTACAAAAAGAATTATACCCTGTCTTGATGTACGGGACGGGCGGGTGGTTAAAGGAGTTAACTTTTCTTCTCTTTCAGACGTTTCTTCTCCCGTAACACTTGGCAAGTTTTACAGTGACTCGGGAGCAGACGAACTGGTTTTTTATGATATAACCGCTTCTGCAGAAGGCAGAAAGCTTTTTACAGACATTTTAAACGAAGTTGCCTCCCAGATATTTATACCTCTTACGGTAGGTGGCGGCATTTCGGGGATTGCCGATTTTGACCGAGTTTTAAAATGCGGTGCCGACAAGGTGAGCGTTAATTCGGGGGCTATAAAGAACCCTGCAATCATTGAGGAAGCGGCAAAAAAATATGGCAGTCAGTGTGTTGTTATAAGCGTTGATATAAAACGTGTTGACGGTGTGTTCAGGGTTTTCTCAAAAGGCGGCCGTGAAAACACCGGAATGGAAGCTATTTCCTGGATTAAACACTGTGTTGATATGGGAGCGGGCGAGGTTGTGGTAAACTCCATAGACACCGACGGTGTAAAAGGCGGATTTGACATTCCTATGTTAAAGCAAGTTTTGGAAGCCGTAAATGTTCCGGTGATAGCCTCGGGTGGAGCAGGCACGGCTTATGACTTTGTCAATCTCTTTAAAGAACTTCCCGAAATTGACGCGGGTCTTGCAGCTTCTGTGTTCCATTATGGCGAAGTTGAAATCGGAGAGCTTAAAAAACTGCTCAGAGAAAATGATATTACGGTTAGATTATAGGAGAGAAAACAATGTTTGATTTAAATGAACTTAAATTTGACGAAAAGGGCTTGATTCCTGCAATAGTTGTTGATGCAGATACTAAAAAGGTTTTGACACTTGCTTATATGAACAAGGAAAGTCTTGAAATTTCAATGGAAAAAGGTCTTACCTGTTTTTACAGCAGGTCGAGGGAAAAGCTTTGGCTCAAAGGGGAAACCTCGGGAAATTATCAGCATATTGTAAGCATCACGGCAGATTGCGACAAAGATGCACTTACTGTTGTTGTTAAAAAGGACGGACCTGCTTGCCATACGGGAAATGACAGTTGTTTCTTTAACCCTTTGTATGAAGATGCAGAACTTGAAGGTTTTTCTGCCGAGGGTCTTATGGAAATGTTAAAGGGAAGAAAAACCGAGAAAAAAGAGGGTTCCTACACGACCTACCTTTTCGAAAAGGGAATAGATAAAATCCTTAAAAAAGTTGGTGAAGAATCCACAGAAGTTATAATTGCCGGTAAAGCAAACGACAAAAAAGAAACAGTGTATGAAATTGCCGACCTGGCATATCATATAATGGTTTTAATGGTGGAAATAAGCATTTCCCTGGAAGATATCGTTTCAGAACTTGCTTCCAGACATGTAATCGATAAAAAGGTTAAACAGGAGAAAATGACAAAATGAGTCGCAAGGTGAATTATCGTACCCACACAACCTATTGCGACGGAAACAACAGCTCTGAAGAAAT
>JAZSKF010000076.1:0-2325 GCA_045534715.1 Clostridia bacterium
TTTCTTCATATTTTCTCCTTTTAAAAGCACTCGGTTTTCTCCCCGGGTGTTTTTAATTTTTATTGCGAAAAAATCAATTTGTGCTATCTAAAAAAAGCGGTGCGCAAAATGAAAAGCAATATTATTCTTATAGGTATGCCCGCTGCAGGCAAAAGCACAATAGGCGTACTGCTGGCAAAATCTCTGCTGAAAGCCTTTGTTGACACTGACCTTGCGATTCAGACTGAATACGGTTGTGCTTTGAGCGACATAATAGAAAAAGAGGGTACGGACGCTTTCCTTAGAATTGAAAATGATATTATCTGCGCACTTAGGTACCGCTCAAGCATCGTGGCAACGGAAGGCAGTGCAGTTTACGGCGAGGAAGCCATGAGGCACCTTAAAAAAGACGGCATAGTTGTTTATCTTGAGCTGTCTTTGGGCGAAATTGAAAAGCGCATAGGCAATATACATACCAGGGGAGTTGCAATGAAAAACGGTGACTCGCTTGCAGAACTTTATGTTGAGAGAGAACCCCTATATAATAAGTATGCAGATGTGGCAGTTAACTGCGAGGGTCTCACTGCCGAGGAATGCGTAGAAAAAATTATAGACAGAGTGAACCAATTTTCAGGAATTGTTGACATCTGCTGAAAAAATGTGTAGTCTTATATGCGGAAATAAAGAAAGGAAGAAACTGTTATGAAAATTGCTAAGAAATTTCTTTGCCTGCTTCTTGCGCTCACAATGTGCCTTTCTATGGCGCCTATGGCTTTTGCAGGCAACTCATCTAAGGCGAGCGACGAAATAGTGGCTGCCTTCTATATCTATGTTATGGAAACCGATATTCACCCTGTAGGTCACATGTGGGTTTATCTTGAAAATCTTACTGACGAGCCTATGAAGGTGGGTCTTTATACGGTACCTCCCTACGAGGGTGTGTCAATCGGCGTCTTCTGCCGCAAGGACGGTCTTGGTATCTATTATAATGTTGAGGCTTATACCTACGGTGTTTACGGGATGAAAAAACAGATGTGCCTGAGAGACTGGCTCACTGCCGATAAGGTAGAGGATGTTTCTGAAACTCTGATAAATTATTTCAACCACTGGGATCCTATTTTTAATTGTATGTATTTTGCTTTCAGAGTTTGGAACAGCGGTTGCAGCCCGAAGAATAAGCTGATACATCTTGTGTGGCCTCCTCTGGGTACCAGACAGATTAAGAATAAGGCTTTTATTCTCGAGCATCCTATGAAGAGCGTGCCTCAGAATAAAACCTTCCGCCAAGTGGGTTCAGGCTCAAACGCATACCTCAGACCTGCAACGCTGAAAAGTCTGGGAAGGATATAAATATACATTTAGGGGATCGGCTCGTCGAGGACGCCGGTCCCTACGGCTTTTTATGGGAGTCTCTGCAGGCGGGGCGGCGGGTCCATACCCGAACTGTGTTCGGGTGGGCGACTTGCAGTCGCCGTAAATCGCCTTGGCGATTTAATGGACCCGCCGCAGCCAGCCTTTTGTACTGAATTGACCGCTGCTGCCAAGGAACAGATTCCCTTGGCGAAATATAACTTTATTTGGGATAAAATTTAAACGGATACAAATCGGAGCGAAGCGACCCACAATTTGAATTTTGCATTTTATTGCACTTCCTGCAAAGCCGGATTCATAATTTTCACACCCCTTGTCGGGTGTTTTCATGTTTTATGGGGGCAGAAGTGTACCGTATAACCCATATTTCGTGGCTGAAAATGCCAAAAATACCATATTTAGACCCCATTTGTGAACAAACTAAAAATCTGCATTTTTCACAAAGTTTTTTATGAAAAATCGTTGACATTTCACAAAGGGTATAGTATAATACAAATCGTATGTTGAGGATAGTATGGGTATAACTATGTCTTGACAGACCACAATGATATGCGATGACGCGGGAGGTGGCTGCCCTCTGAGGCAGGGAATTTCCGCCGAGTATGTCCGATTTAAAACCGGGCGGTCTATATTCACTTGTTAACGTTGTTTCTTGCGTTAAGTGTTGGGGGAGCTTTGCGCTCTTTCGGCCTTAAACAGCGTATAGGGTGAACTGTGCTTTGAGCGTATTTCCGGAAATAAGAATTTGTTTCCGGTTTTTTAATGAACGGGCTGAAAACACCCGGAAAAGCGTGAGAAAAGCACCGCCGCTAATTATCATTAGGAGGCAAACAAAATGGCAGTTAAGGAAAAGATGCGTATCAGACTTAAGGGTTATGACCACAACCTTGTTGACAAGGCAGCGGAAATGATCGTTGAAACTGCAAAGCGTACAAATGCTCAGGTTTCAGGTCCCATTCCTCTTCCCACAGAAAA
>JAZSKF010000211.1:0-2386 GCA_045534715.1 Clostridia bacterium
AAAGGATGGAAAACAAACAGAATTGCGGGAGTGTGTCTGTCGGCAATGAGACTGGCAGTATACGAAATATTGTATATGGGCGACATTCCGGCAAGTGTTTCTATAAACGAAGCGATAGAAATTATAAAAACCTACGACGACCCCAAAGCTGCATCTTTTGCAAACGGAATTTTAGGCAATCTGGAGAAAACTGATGTTTCTGGGGATTGATACCAGTTGCTACACAACATCTGTTGCTGTGATAGATGAAAAAGGACAAATTGTTGCAGACAGACGGAGAGTGCTTAGCGTTGAGCAAGGGGAAAGAGGTCTCCGGCAAAGCGAAGGCGTTTTTCAGCATATAAAAAACCTGCCGGTGTTAATTGAGGAGATAAAAGATTTTTTACCAAATGTTCGAGCAATTGGTGTTTCCTCTGCTCCGAGAAATGTTGAAAATTCTTATATGCCTGTTTTTATGGCAGGATTAAGCTTTGCAAAGACTCTTGGTGCGGCACTTTCTGTGCCGGTAATTTCAACCTCTCATCAGGAGGGGCACATTATGGCAGCTGCAAAGGACACTGGTTTTGATACAAAAAAGCCCTTTTTGTCCCTGCACCTTTCGGGCGGGACAACAGAAATTCTGATGGTCTCAGACGGTGACATAGAGATTGTTGGAAAAACGCTTGACATTCCTGCTGGTCAGCTTATAGACAGGACAGGTGTTCTTGCCGGCGAAAAGTTCCCTTGCGGCAAAGAAATGGATGCGAGGAAAGTCAAAGGAAAGATAAAACTTCCTGTCAGCGTTAAAAACTCGGACATAAACTTTTCGGGAGCAGAAATTCAGGCAGAAAAACATATTAAATCGGGGGCAGCTCCCGGTGAGGTATATTATGCCGTATTTGAATGTGTCGCAAAATCTCTTGAAAAAGCCATTAAAAATGCAGGCAAGTTTAACATTTTGCCGGTTGGCGGTGTGAGCTCAAACAGTGTTATAAGAGAGATTTTAAAGAGCGCGTTTGCTGGCAGAATATATTTTGCAAACCCGAAATATATGACGGATAACGCCGTTGGTGTGGCGTATATTTGCAAGGAAGGCTATGAAAGCTGATATGAAAGAAACATATACAGTCAGTGAAATAAACGAATATTTAAAAAACCTGATAGAATCGGACGGGCTACTCAAAAATGTGTGGATAAAAGGGGAAATATCCAACTTTAAGCCGCACAGTTCAGGTCACCTTTATCTTACTTTAAAAGATGAAGGGTCTGTTATGAAAGCGGTTATGTTTCGCGGGGCAGCATCCGCCCTTCTTTTCCGGCCAGAAGACGGAATGAAGGTGCTTGCAAAATGTTCTGTCCGTGTGTATGAACCGTCGGGAAGCTACCAGGCGTATATAACAGAAATGAAAGTTGACGGACTTGGCGATTTGCATGTTGCATACGAACAGTTAAAGCAAAAGCTTGCGGCAGAAGGCCTTTTTGATGTTTCAAGAAAAAAACCTCTTCCAAGGTTTCCTGAAAAAATAGGAATTGTTACATCGCCGACAGGTGCAGCGATACGGGATATGCTGAACATTTTAAAAAGAAGAAGCAAATATCCGGAAATTTTCCTTTACCCGGTGCTTGTTCAGGGGCCGGATGCACCTGCACAGATAATAGAAGGTATAAACTATTTTAACAGAGAAAAAAATGTTGATCTTATAATAACAGGCCGTGGCGGAGGGTCCATTGAAGACCTCTGGGCGTTTAACGACGAGGGGGTTGCCAGAGCCATTGCTGAGGCGGCTTTGCCGGTTATTTCGGCGGTTGGTCACGAGGTTGACTTTACTATAGCAGATTTTGTTGCAGATCTTAGGGCAGCAACTCCGTCCGAGGCGGCAGAACGTGCTGTCCCCGATGATGAAGAAACAAAAACAAGACTTGATACTGCCAGAGACAAGTTGGTTGCAGGTCTTAAAAACAATGTAATCATAAAAAGAAACGAGATGGCAGCACTTGGACTTGAAAGGGTCTTCTCGGGAATGGAAAAAGGCATTGACGACAGAAAAATCAAGACGGACGAAATAACCGAAAATCTCATAAAAGCAGTAGAGCTTTTGCTTGAAAGAAAAGGACAGCAAATGAAAATTGCTGCATCGGGGCTTAATTCGCTCAGCCCGCTGGGTGTTCTGTCAAGAGGGTATAGCATCACCTTTGGTAAAGAGGGAAAACCGGTTGTATCATCGGGAGACGTTACAGAGGGCGACAAGATAACTGTTAAATTGCACGACGGTGAAATTGGTGCAATTGTTACCAATAAATAGGAGGCGGTTTTTGTGGAAAAAAAGAAAACCTTTGAAGAAACAATTTTTGAACTTGGCGAAATTGTTAAAAAACTTGAAAACGGCGGAACCTCGCTTGATGAAGC
>JAZSKF010000159.1:0-6110 GCA_045534715.1 Clostridia bacterium
ATCAAAGCTATTATAACATCAAGCATCACGCCTGTTACACTTTCAGGATGTCTTACATGCGGCGCCGATGCAATAAAAGAATTTAGTTTCATAATAAATCCACCTTTCGTAGAAAGAAAAGAAAGTTAGTTTTTGTTTGCAAGAATGCTTACGGCACGAGCCTTTGCAAGTCTTATGCTATCCAAAAGACGTCTGTGAGAGGGACAAGCGTATGAACAGCAACCACATTCAATACAATCGTTTGCATGATACAAAACAGCTGCATCATCGTCTGCTTCTCTGCCGGCTGTGGAAATTTTAAGTGGCATAAGATTCATAGGACATGCAGTAACACATTTGCCGCAACGCAGGCAAGTGTATTCTGTGTCTGCCGGAGATTCCTTTTCGGTAAGAGCGAGAACGCCGGAAGAGGTTTTAATGATAGGAACATCTGTTTCAAATATGGGAAGGCCTGTCATAGGACCACCCATCACTATTTTGAAAGCGTCTTCATTTAATCCGCCGGCTGCTTCAATCACTTCAGATACAAGCATACCTATCGGCACACTGAAGACAGAAGGATTTTTTATGCCGTGACCTGAAACGGTAACTCTTCTTCTTATTACAGGATTGATGCCTTCAACTGCATTTTTAACTGAAATGGCTGTGTCAGCATTTACAACTGTTGCCCCCACATCTGCAGGAAGTTTGCCCGAGGGAACCTCTTTTCCCATGACGGTTTTTATCAGATGTTTTTCAGACCCTTGCGGGTATTTGGTTTTAAGAACGGCAACCTCAATGGTTTTAGTCTTTTTTAGCAAATTTGATATTTTTTCAATTGCATCCGGTTTATTGTCTTCAATTGCAATAACACCCCATTTGCATTTCAGCATTTTCATTATAATTCTGAGACCTCTGATTACATCACCCGGTTGTTCAACCATTGCTCTGTGGTCAGAAGAAAGGTAGGGCTCACATTCTGCTCCGTTTACAATGACACATTCTATGGGTTTGTCTTTTGAAGGAGCAAGCTTTATATGTGACGGGAACCCTGCACCGCCCATTCCCACAAGACCTGCAGCGCGGATTATTTCCACAAGCTTGTCAGAAGAAATACTTCTGTAATCCTTGTTTTTTTCCATCTGGAACGGAGTGTAGTTAAAGTCATTTTCAATAATAATTGTCTGCACCATATTTCCGTTTGGATGCAGGCATTTTTTTATTTCTTTCACCCTGCCCGAAACACTTGAATGGATGGGTGCAGAAACAAAAGCTTTACTGTCTGCAATCATTTGCCCCATAAGTACCTGGTCGCCAACCGCAACAACCGGCTCGCAGGGAGCACCAATGTGTTGTGAAAGAGGAATGTATAAAAGCTCACCGGCTTCTAAAAACACGGTCTTTTTATCGGAAGTTAAAGCTTTGTTATATGATGGATGTATACCACCTTTAAAACGAAATAGTTTCATAGTTACACCTCGGTTTAAGTATATATATAAGCTATTATATAATAAAATCTCCCAAAAATCAACAAAAAAATTTTTGTGCAGATGATAGTAGTAAAAAAAGTAAAAAGGTATGATACGGGTTGTAAATATTTACAAAAAAAAGAAAAGGAGGCGTTTTAAATGGAGGCTATCAGAAGGCAGCTTGCAGCTATGGGATATACGCTGATTGACAGAGATTTTTACAGGCAGATTGACCTTTGGATGAGATGGTATTCGGGAAAGGTGGCCAGCTTTCACAACTACAATCAGTTCAATGGTAAACGAAGTGTAAAAAGAAGCCGATATTCACTTGGGATGAGCAAAAAAGTTTGTGAAGACTGGGCAGACCTTTTACTGAATGAAAAAACAAACATTACAGTAAGCGACAAGGAAGCGGGAAATTTTCTTGAAAAAGTGCTTAAAAGAAACAATTTTCGCGTGAGAGCAGGCAGACTTGTTGAGATTACATTTGCAACAGGTACCGGTGCATTTGTGGAATATCTCAGTGACCAGGGAGTAGAGATTGACTATATCAGGGCAGATATGATTTATCCGCTTTCCTGGGAAAACGGTGAAATTACCGAGTGTGCTTTTGCCAGTGAAAAAAGGATGAACGGTAAAAGATATGTTTACCTTAACCTGCATATTCTTGAAAACGGTTATTACAAAGTGGTAAACAAATTATATTTGCTGAAAAAAGATGGCAGTCTTGAGGAAACTTCTCTTCCCGAGACAGTTGAAAAAGAATATTTTACAGGCAGTAAAAAACCTCTTTACCAGATTGTCTCACCCAACATTGTCAACAACTATGACCCTGACAACCCGATGGGAATTTCGGTGTTTGCCAACTCCATTGACGTTTTGCAGGGCATAGACCTTGTGTATGACAGCTATCAGAATGAATTCAGGCTTGGGAAAAAGAGAATTCTTGTGCCAGCAGGAATGGCTCAAATTCAGAGAAGTGACAACGGAGTTATGCCGATTTTTGACGACAATGACACAGAGTTTTATGTTATGAGTGATAAATCACTTACAGAACTTAGAGAAATTAACATGGAACTTCGTGCAGAACCCCATGAAAAAGCTCTGGAGAAAAATCTTAATCTTTTATCATCAAAATGCGGTCTTGGAAGCGGTCGGTATAAATATGAAAGAGGTGGCGTCAAAACAGCTACAGAGGTTATAAGCGACAACAGTGCGCTTTACCAGAGCATGAAGAAAAACGAGATTGTTCTGCGCCACGCAATAGTGCTGCTTGCCGAGCAGATTTGCGCTCTTGGTGGTTATGAGGACGTTGAGATAAGCGTTGATTTCGGCGACAGCATTATTGAGGATACCGGCAGCATGGCAGAGCGTGCTATGAAAGAACTTGAGCATGGAATAATTGACCACGCAGAATATTTTATGCGGGTTTATAAAATGACAGAAGCTCAGGCGGTGCAGAAGGTAAAAGAAATAAAAAACCGGAGAATGAATGAAGAGTAAAGACGGAAAAAGTCTGCACAAACATATTGAGGATGTGCAGAGCGATATGTGCAGTCTGATTGATTTGTATATCAAAGCTCTTGCCGACAAAGAAAAGATTGAAAATGCACCGATAAATCAAATTGCTTCGGCACTTGGTGTCATTGTTGAAAAGTTTACCAAAAATATTCGTGCCGGCAGTGACACAGGAAAAATTACAGAGCTTATTGCTGCACTGAAAACAGATGATAGTAGTAACAGGTAGACTGCATATAAAATTGATCATGTCAGTTAACTGAAAATTGTCCGAGCGGGCAAGACATATAAACTGCCCCAATTTCCCTTGCAAAACGGGATATAAACTTTTGCTGCCGAAAGGCATGGAGGTAATATGGAATTTTTAAAAGAAATTTTGGGTGAAGATTTTGAAAGGGTTGCAGACAAAATTGAAAAGTATAATCAGGGAAGAGAAAACCCCGTAAAACTCATAAATTTGTCGGATGGCGGTTATGTTCGCCGAGAAAAATACAATGCTCTTTTGAGTAGTGTTGGAAAAGAAAAAGAAGAGGGCGAAAAACTGCTGAGGCAGGAAATTGAACAATTAAAAGCAAAGATGCAGAAAAACGAAACCCAATATAAGATTGATATGCTTATAAAAAATTCCGGTGCAAAAAACGTAAAAGCTGTTAAAGCTCTGATTGAAACAGAGGGAGCAGACGAGGATGACCTCACAGCTCAGCTCGAAAAAATAAAAGCGGAAAACAGCTATTTGTTTGACAAAACTATAACAGGGGCTACCGGAATGAGACAGGGCAGCCCCGGAAAAGAAACAACTGCCAGAGATGAACTTAAAATGAAATTGTTTGGCAAAATTTAAATTTTTGGAGGTATTTTATTATGGCATTAACACTTGCAGATGCACAAAAATTATCGGGAAGCAAACTTTCCGAACAGATTATTGATGAATTCAGACGTGACCCTCTTTTTGACATGATGGTTTTTGACAACAATGCAAAAGCCCAGGGAGGAAAATCACTGTCCTATGTTTACAACAGAGTTACTACACTGCCCACTGCAGCATTCAGAGCAATTGGCAGCGACTATACTGCACAGGAGGCAAAAACAACACAGTATACCGTTGTTCTTAAACCTTTTGGCGGTTCCTTTGAAGTTGACAGAGTGCTCCAGAGCGACGAAAACCAGATTATGGATTTAATACAGTTTGAACTTGGTCAGAAGATAAACGCTACAAAAGCACTGTTCACAGACACCTTTATCAATGGTGATTCTTCTGCGGACAGCAATGCTTTTGACGGCATCGACCATGCTCTCACAGGCAGCAATACTGAAATGATTCCGGCAGAAGCAATCGACCTTTCCGATTCTTCTAAAATAACTTCAAACGGAAATCTTTTTATGGACGAGCTTGACAAAATGCTTGCAGCACTTGACGGAACACCAAATGCAATTTTGGTAAACAGAAAACTTGCTTCTGTTATCAACGGTATTGCAAGAAGAAGCGGCTATTTCTCAACAAACGAAGTTGACGCTTTCGGTGCACCCGTAACAAAATATGCAGGAATCCCTATCATTTCACTTGGTGACAAAGCAGGAAGCACAAATCCTATTATTTCAGTTTCCGACGAAACAGAAACATCTCTTTATGCTGTGAGAATCGGTCTTGACGGCGTTCACGCAATTTCTCCGGAAGGCAACAACATCATAAATACATATCTCCCTGATATGACAGCTCCGGGTGCGGTTAAAAAAGGTGAAGTGGAAATGATTTCCGCTATTGCCCTTAAAGCAACACGAGCTGCCGGCGTTTTACGTAAAATAAAGGTTGGATAAAAGAAGGTGCCGCATTATGCGGCATCTTCGGTAAAGAGGTGAGAAAATGATAGAAGTTGATTTTGATTATTACAGCAATAAATATTGCGGAGAAATTATTCCTTACGGAGCGTTTGTCAGAAACATCCGCAAAGCAGAAGCGTATATAAACAATCTCACAATGGGAAAAGCGGAAAACGCAAACCTTGAAAGCGTCAAACTTGCCATTTGCAATGTTGCAGAACTTTTTTATCTCGATGAAACAAGACAGGGCATATCTGCCGAAAACAGTGACGGTTATAGCGTTACTTATTCGGAGGGCAACATAGAGCACGCCCTTTCAAAAGTTGCAACCATCTATCTTGCAGACAGCGGTCTGCTCTATGCCGGCGATGAAAGGGTCTGGTAGTATGAGAGATAAAAAAGATATTACTCTGTTCAGATATCTCCCAAACGAGAAAAACTGGAAGATTATTTATATAAAAGATGCAGATATTCGTCTTGTACGAAGAATTAAACCGGCGGCAGACAGGATAGATTCGGCTTCTGCAATGGTTTTGCGCGTTAAACTGAAAAATCCCGATGACATTTACCTTGGAGACAAAATTGCAATAGGCAAAAAAGATATAAGTTTTGCAGAAAAAGCGATGAATGTGTCCGAGATACATGACAACAACAAGGGAAGCAGTTATGTTCGGCACTATAAGATTGTTTGTGAGGGATAAAAATGACAGAAATAATAAATTTTTTTAAAAAATGTCCTGTTCTTATGGAAAAGGACATATTTGAGGACGCACTCCCTCCGCAGACCGGGTGTTTAAGCATTCTGCTGGACGGAGGAGAAGAGATTGTAAAAACATATAGTACAGGTGATATGCTGGGGCAAATCTCTTTTAAACTGCTGATAAGAGAATTTTCAGACGGAAGATTAGCAAAACTGATTGCAGAACTTTTAAGCTGGCTTTCAGGACCGCTCGCAACACTTCCGAATGTGCTGAAAGATACCGTTTCACAATATATTGAGGTGACCGATTGCGGAAGCCTTGTGAAATCGGAGATAAATTCGGCGGTTTATGAGATGAAGTTCAGATTGGTATATTACCGGAAAGGAAATTAAATTGAGTAATATTGTAAAAAGAAGCGAAAAAATTCCCTTCTATGGCATACAGACAGAAGATGGTGTACGATATGTCAGAATGACGGGATTTACTGAAATATCGGTGAGCAAAAATCCTTCTGAACACAAAAGACAGTATATTGACGAAGATTTTGAAAGAAACGATGTTGTTGGCTACACTCCGTCAATTGCATTTCTATTTGATATGTTCAAGGTCAATCCTGTTCACGAAG
>JAZSKF010000106.1:0-6070 GCA_045534715.1 Clostridia bacterium
CCAACGTGGGAAATTCCGCCGTATGTGTTGAAGAACACCAGGGCTCCCGCTATAAGAGCATCTTTTGCAACCGGGGCTCCCACAGTCGCCTGAGAAGCTGCGGTTCTGGGAAGAGAAAAACCAAATTTGGAATAAACATAGCTTGTAAACCCGGAACAGTCAAAACCGGAGGGAGAACTTCCGCCGTGCACATAGGGTGTTCCTATGAAGGTTTTGGCAAGTTCAACAACTTTTGCTCCGTCTCTTGAAAAACCCGAGCCATCCCTTGAGGAAGTGTCGGTATAATTTCTTGTAACAACATAATTTTTATGTACAAAGAAGAAATCGCCTTTGTAGAGAATTTCATACCAGTCTCCAGAGCTGCCTGTAATTTTAACCTCGTCGCCGAGGAAAAGAGTTGTTGCAACAGCAGAGCTGGTAGAGGGGGAAGAACGGACATTTAAGGCACTTGCCGTAACCGTTCCCAGAAGATTTACGTTAACAGAAACATAGTCTGTTGACGCATACGCTGTCCCGCCGTTATATGAAATGCGGTAAAAAGAATTTTCTTTTCCCTGTATATCAAGAATTTGACCACTGTATACCTTTGATAAAACTGTACTGTCGGTAGTGGGATTTGAGCGGATATTCAAAGCGTCAGTAACAACAGTGCCCTGTGCTGCAAAACAAGAAGTCGAAAATGTTAGAAAGCAAGCAGCAACAATGGCGACAGTCTTTTTTAGCTGATGCATTTTATCGCCTCCTTTGTGACAATGCATATTTGTATTATACCAGAAAACAACCAAAAAGTCAAATTTATAGCCACTAAAAACAGAAAATATGAAGATAAAATCAGGACAGAAGAAGCCCAATACCCCTATATATCAGCGGATATGACGAAAATTGCTTTAGCTGCAAAAATACATATAAACAAAGCAGGAAACATTAAAAAATCTATTGACAAGCGGGAAAGCGTGGAGTATAATCATGGAAGAAAAACAAAATCGGGGTGCTTGAAAAGGCTGAGAGAACGAAAGTTCAACCCGCGAACCTGATACGGATAATGCCGGCGTAGGGAAAATAGAGCTCGCTAACCACCCCGTCGTTGTCTGGCGGGGTTTGTTTTTTATGAAAGGAATGTAGCATAATGAAAACAAAAACAATAACCATGGGCGGAATTACGGCAGCTCTTGCTTTGGTTTTGTCCTTTATAAAACTTTTTGATATGCCCTATGGTGGCTCGGTGACCGCCGCAAGCATGGTCCCTGTTATATTTTTCTCACTGACGTCAGATTTTAAGTCTTCCTTCTGGCAGAGCATGGTATACGCTCTGCTCCAGCTTATTCTGGGCTTTTATGCACCGCCCGCAAAAACATTTATTTCCTATGCGGCAGTTGTTTTTTTAGATTATGTGGCGGCGTTTGGAGTGCTTTCTCTTGCAGGGCCAATCGCCCGCAAATTTAAAGATTTCCGTCTGGGAAGCACAGTTGCAGCAGCGGCAGTAGTGGCTATGAGATTTGTCTGCCATTTTGCCTCGGGAATTTTAATCTGGGCAAGCCTTGCGCCTGAGGGACAGTCGGTATGGCTCTATTCTCTGGTCTACAACGGCGGATATATGCTGGGAGAGCTTGTGATTACAACCGCAGTAACACTGCTTCTTTCAACTACGGTAAAGGTAAGTAAATAAAAAAGAAACGTCCGTTTGGCTGATGCAAAACGGGCGTTTTTATGTATACTGGTCCACAAGTCGTTTTATAGCGGAAGCAATATATTTTGTCGAAGCAAGAGCTTCTTCTATGGTGTTTCCGCCTGTCCCCACTTCAACAATAACGGCACCGGGAGAGGTGTGGCCGTTAAACCGGGAGGTCCGAAGATTTATGGGACGTGCAAAATTTTTCTCCTCTTTAAGCAGACATTTTTGAAAATCCACCGCAAATTTCAAATTTTTTCTCCAGTTATCGTGAGCAAGCCCCAATTCGTCAGTCCCCACAACCAGCATAAGCTGGGCAACACTTTTGCCGTCGATGGTGGTGGTAAGCTTGGTCTTGACTCCCTCTTTTGTGATAATAGAATCTCTGTGCAGGTCAAGAACAATTTTAATTGACGGATGTTTATCAAGAGCTTCAAGAACACTTTTGCAGGAACGGGCGTAGGAGTTGTTATATTCGGGATAGTCAAACAAATCGGTTATATGAACGCTTCCTATATCCCTTTTTTCAAGCTCGTCAGCAAGCTCTTTTCCAATTCGTACCATATTATAATCGGGATTTATGCATCGGTCCTCCGAAGAATGAAAAAAAGTGTAGTTTTCGGTGGGGGCATAGCTTTCAGTTGCATGAGAATGGAAAATTAAAACAAGGGGGTCATCTGTTTTTTTAAGCTCAAAAGCGGGATCAGAGGCGTTTAAAGCATTTAAATCGGGCGAATAAGAGGTTTCGTTGTTTATGGTAACATCTTCTCCGACAGAAAGAGAGCCACCCTTAGAACTTACCGTTTTGTTAACAGCCGGTTGGGAGGGAGAGTTTTCCACCAGCGGCATGTCCTCAATGTGAGAGGGGCTCTCGTCATCTTCAGCAAAGTTTGCCGAAAAAACGCCCGCAAGCGACTGAACGCTTGTAAAATCGCCGCCAAACAAGAAATCTGCCGCTTTTCCAAGATAGTTTGCAAGACTTTTTGTCTGAAAAGTGTAGGGGGTGGCTTTGCCATCCACCGTTTTTGCAGCAAGCACATATTTGGGGGTTAAATGAAAACTGAAAAAAGATGCAAGAGACTGGCAGCAAAAATATATGGCAAGTCCAAGAGAAAGACAACCTGCAGCACGCAGAGAAAAAATGCGCACACTTTTTTTAAAAGACATTTTTGCCACCTCCTTTTTGATATACAATATGTATATGAAAAGGACAGTAAAAATATTAGCTTAAAGAGAAGGAAAAAGTCTTGACAAAACTGAGCAAATGTGCTTTTATATACCTAAAGATAAAATGTATTAAGAAAGGAAAAAAAGTATGTCTAAGAAATATAGTACGTTTGAATTTGACAGAAAAGACTTTTTAAATCCTGATGCACAGTTTTCGCCTGTTTTCTCCTGGAAAATCAACGGTGAATTAACAGAAGAAATTATAAAAAAAGAAATTGACGAAATGGCAGAAGCAGGTATTGGCGCCACCTATATGTTGCCCATTCCGCAAAACTTCCGTCCCGGCACATACGCAAGTGAAATGGAACCGGAATATCTGTCGGAAGAGTATTTCCGTCTGGTGAGATTTGCTATAGAATATGCTGCGGAAAAAGGTATGATAATGTGGTTTTATGATGAGGGAGGCTGGCCGTCGGGAGCCGCTTGCGGCCAGGTTTTAAAAGCATTGCCGCATAAAAATGCAAAACGTCTCAGAAAAGAAAAAATCTCCCTGAAAGAAGGGGAATCTTTTAAAGAAAATGAAAAAGTTATATCGGTTTTTGATGAGAATTACAAGCTTCTTAAAACGCCTGTTTTAGCAGGGGAAGATATGACAATTTTTGTGTTTTCCATAGAAGAAAGAGATGTTTATGAACCCTATCTGCTGGATGAGGAGGCAATCGGGAAATTCATTGAGCTTACTCATGAGGGCTACAAAAAATATATGGGGGACCTTTTTGGCAAAAATGTTTTTGCAATGTTCACCGACGAGCCCATTTTGTACTATCCTTTTTATTTGGAAGATGTGACGGAATTTGAAAACCGCTATGGACACAATTTTAGAGAAATGGTTCCGGCACTTTTTGAAAATGTGCTTGGAGAAAAGGGCAAAAAATTTAAGATTGACTATATCGAATATTGTGCTGACCTATATAATGAAAGATATTTTAAACGGATAAACGAGTGGTGCAAAGAAAACAATTTGATGTCCACCGGTCATCTGGACGGAGACCATATAATTTCAAACTACCACGAGCACGGAGGAAAGCTTTTAAAGCATTTACGGGAGTTTGAAATCCCCGGTATTGACGTTATCTGGAGACAGATTTATCCCGGCAATAAGGGAATGAACTTTTTCCCCAGGTTTGCAGCATCTGCGGCACATCAGACAGAAGTGAATTTTACTGTGTCCGAAACTTTCGGGGTATATGGCGCCGGACTTACATGTGACGATGTCCGCTATGTTTGCGGCTATCAGTTTGTACGTGGAATAAACATTATAAATATGCAGTGTCTGCCCTCGGGCAGAGAAAGATTTCTTGCAGCGGGAGACATTTTTGTTCCCGGCGTGGGACTGTGGGACTATATGCCCCAGCTTGTAAAATATCTTTCCAGAATGCAGTATGTTTCTTCGGTAGGCAAAATCTGTTCGGAAATTGCTCTTTATATGCCCAACAGAGATACATGGGCGGGAGAAAAGCCAGCTGAAGAGTCTTTCTACAAGACAGGAAGATTGATGGAAGAAAATCAGATATATTTTGATGTTGTCGACGACGATTATATTATAGAAGAAAAAATAAAAGACGGAGTACTTGGCCGAGCTGGCTACAGGGCGGTTGTTTTGCCTGAAACGCAGTATATTAAAGAGGAAACTCTTGCAAAGCTGGAGAATTTTGTTAAGGCGGGCGGCGAGGTATTTTCTGTGGGCGATATTCTGCCCAAATCAAAGCCGTTTAGTGCAGAAAATCTGTCGGCATACCGACTGGCAGAGTGTGACAGTCCGCACATTCGTGTAATGAAAAGAAAAACAACCGGAGAAACCATCTTTTTGCTTTATAACGAGAGTGAAGAGACCGTTAGTTTCACTGCAAGATTTAATGAAAAACAGGCCCATACATACAGGCTTGATGCTTTCAGCGGCAAAATATACAGCTGCAAAGAGGAGCAGTTTACTCTCGCAAAAGGGGAGGAATGTATTTTGCTCTTTACAGATGAGCAGTATGATGCCGACCTGAAAAAAGAAAAAGGAAAGCAGTTGGGAGAAATAGAAAATCTCTCCTGTACAAAGCTTTCCCGCAACATACTTTCACCGGACGGCAGGTGGGAAAAGGTTACAGAACCCGGCAAGATGGACAGCTGGGAAGAAGATTTTTCCGGAACAGCGCTTTATGAGGGGCATTTTTGTTCTTCTGCCGGCAAAGACATCATTATTGACCTTGGGAAAGTGGGTTATTGTTGTGACCTTGAAATAAACGGGGTTAATGCAGGAAGAAAAATTATGCCACCCTACGAAATATTTGTCTCCGGAAAACACATAAGAGAAGAAAATGAAATTAAAATAAAGGTCACCAACACACATGCAAATGTTATGCAGTCGCTTGAAGAGGGGTTTTTGCCCGGAAACATATTTGCCGACTATATTGACAGAACATCGCTGTTTGAAAAAGACAGCATTCCGTCCGGGCTTCTTTCAAAAATAAAAATATTCGGCGTAAAATAAAAAAGACAGGAGGCAGACCCGTGCAGGAAAAGTTTTATAAAACACACAAAATAACAACAAAAGCTTTTTGGGTTAATTTCTGGGAATATTATAAATATTATGTCCTGACGGTTGTTGTAATCGGGCTTGTTGCTGCAGTGGGAATAGGCAGCTATGTGGGCAGGGAAAGATATGATTTAACAGTCACCTATCTGGGAGAAAACACACTTTTAACCCCTGCGAAATTTAAGTTGTTTCTTGAAGAAAACACTGAGGATACAGACGGCAACGGCGAGAAAAATGTTAACCTGTCAAACAATCCGCTCAGCGAGGATGAAAATGTTGAAAAAACCATTGTTATGCTAAATCGTATGGATGCCGACCTTCTGGCAGCTGACCCATTCATTATGATGACAGACGACGAGTTTATAGGACGGTTTGTTAATATGTCGGCACTTGAGCCGCTGGATGAGCTTGTAGAAGGAAAAAACATTCCTGAACAGTGGGTAAAGCGTGACCCTGTATCAAACAAAATTGTTGCGGTGGACGTCACCGACATGCCCATTGGCTACATAATAGGAACAACCTCCGGGACAAGACTTTATGTGGGAGTAAAAATAAAACCCTTTTCAAAGGCGGAGGACGAAAAATATACCTATCTTCACGACCATGTTCTCGGCATAGTTGAGAAAATGCTTGACTACAAGTGATGTCGT
>JAZSKF010000065.1:0-2779 GCA_045534715.1 Clostridia bacterium
CAATTTTTCCAAGCTCTGCAAGCGGGTCTTCCAGCCGTCTTGCTATAGAAACAGCACTTCTTTGTGCAACGTCAAAATCAGGAAATTCCTCGGCTGCAAGCTCCGATGCTGAATATACCGACGCACCCGCCTCGCTCACCATGATATATTTAACATCTCTGCCTGCTTCTTTTATAACTCCCGAAATAAAAATCTCTGTTTCCTTGGAGGCAGTTCCGTTTCCTATTGCCACAAGGTCAACATCATATTTTTTTATCAGTGAAAGTACCTGTTTTTTCGCTTTTTCGAGGTCGTGATGCGGAAGTGTGCAGAAAATAATTTCTGTATCAAGCACCTTGCCGGTACTGTCCACAACTGCAGTTTTACATCCCGTTCTGTAGCCCGGGTCAAATCCGAGCACTGTTTTGCCTTTTATAGGCGGTTGCAGCAGAAGTTGCCTTAAGTTTTTGGAAAAGAGTTCTATGGCTTTTTCCTGTGCCTGTTCTGTAAGCATGCCCCTGATTTCATTTTCAATTGACGGAGCAATCAGTCTGTCATAAGCATCAAAAACCGCCTCTTTGAGATAGGTGTCCCCCTCGTCTTTTGATGCCACTTTCATAAACAGTTTTTGTTTAATAGCCTCTGTATCCACTTCAATTTTAACCGCGAGCATACCCTCTTTTTCGCCTCTGTTTATGGCAAGCACACGGTGGTTTGCAACCTTGTTTACAGGCTGTGAGAAATCATAATACTGACTATATACCGAGTCCTCTTCCTTGCTCTGTTTTGACAGGATTGTGCCACTCGAATAGGTGTATGCACGTATGCTTTTTCTGTATTCGGCATCATCAGACACAATTTCCGCAATAATGTCTTTCGCACCGGCAATTGCATCCTCCACAGAAGAAACACCCTTTTCCTCATTTATGTACTTTTCTGCTTCATTGTCTATTTTTTCGTCCGGTACCGTTTGTGAAAGTATTAAAATCGCAAGCGGTTCAAGCCCTTTTTCTTTGGCAACTGTCGCCCTTGTCCGACGTTTCGGACGGTAGGGACGGTAAATGTCCTCCACTTCCTGCAGAGTTTTAGCCTCTAAAATAGCCTTTTCAAGTTCAGGAGTCATTTTTTCCTGTTCGGTAATAATTCTTATGATATCCTCTTTTTTCTGTTCAAGATTTCTGAGATAGGAAAGTCTGTCCGAAAGCTTTCTTAAAACGCTGTCATCAAGTCCTCCCGTAACCTCCTTTCTGTACCTTGCGATAAAGGGAATAGTGTTGTCGCTGTCTATAAGCTGCACGGTGCTTTCCACCTGTTTTTCTGTTATTTCAAGCTCCTGAGCCAGAATTTTTATAATGTCCATATTGTCCTCCATATATAGTATTAAATTTATACTTTATTTCATTGTATCATATTTGCAGATATTTTTCAAGAATATGGTTGAATTTCCCCATTTAATATGGTATAATAATATATTAAGGTGATTAAAATGAGGAAATTTTTGTTTATTTGTACCGGCAACACTTGCCGAAGTCCGATGGCTGAGGGTATTTTCAACAGTCTTGCCTTGCAAAACGGGGCTGATGCCCACGCAGAAAGCGCAGGTCTTTTTGTGACCGAAACGTCGGTCAGCGAAAGCTCTATTAAAGTTTGTGCCGAAAATGGGATAGACATTTCGGGGCACCTCCCGACCCCTGTCACAGAAGAGCTTGTTGCAGATGCAGACATTATCCTCACAATGACTCACTCTCACAAAATGGTTTTCGGCGGAATGGACAAGGTTTTCACCGTCGGCGAATATTTTGGCGGCGAAGACATCCCCGACCCATATGGCGGCGATATTGATGAATACAGAAAAACTTTTGAAGTGCTTTATACACTAATTGGAAAATATCATGAAGATTGAGAAAATGACAAGTGCACATCTTTTGCAGGTTGCTGAAATTGAAAAGATATGTTTTGCCGATCCGTGGAGCGAGGATGCTTTTAAAGATGAGCTTTCAAATTCGTCTGCTTTCTATTTCACGGCAGAAGAAACGGGCAAAGTTATTGGTTTCGGTGGATTGCACAAAGTGCTTGACGAAGGATATATCACTAACATAGCAGTTCTTCCCGAATACAGAAAGGGCGGTGTGGGAAGCAAAATTTTGTCGGCAATAGTTGACTGTTGCCGCGACCTTGGTCTTTCCTTTGTTTCACTTGAAGTGCGTGTTTCAAATCTTGCGGCTATAAAACTCTACCAAAAGTATGGGTTTGAGAACCAGGGGACACGCAAAAGTTTTTACTCCCATCCCACCGAGGATGCATATATTATGACACTTTTTTTAAAGGACTGAATTAAATGCAATTATATACGGCAGGAAAAACAGATGTTGTTGTAATAGGCGGTGGCCACGCAGGTTGCGAAGCAGCCCTTGCCTCCGCCCGTCTTGGCGCGCGCACCATTTTGTTTGCCATAAATCTTGATAGTATTGGAAATATGCCCTGCAATCCCAACATTGGTGGCACGGCAAAAGGCCATCTTGTCCGCGAGATAGATGCTCTGGGCGGCGAGATGGGTAAAGTAGCGGACAGAACTTTCATTCAGTCAAGAATGCTGAATGTGGGCAAAGGCCCTGCTGTTCATTCTCTACGTGCACAAATTGACAGAAACGCATATTCCAGAGAAATGAAACATGTTCTTGAGCTTCAGGACAACCTGGATGTGCGTCAGGGCGAGATTACTGAAATATTGTTTAACGACGACGGCAGTGTCAGAGGTGTCGTCAGCCACACAGGCGGCATTTACGAATGCGGCGCCGTT